>JAGFIR010000230.1 GCA_024103415.1 Acidimicrobiales bacterium | reverse complement strand
CGGCCAATCGACTCTGGCGGGTATCTTCATCGTGTTGGTCATCCTCGACTTCGCCCTTCAACACGACCGAATCGGCCGTCTCCTAGGGATATGACAAAGACTGACTTACCACTTCGCCGCACTCATGGCTGGTGGGGCGGTGGACGCCGCCGGCGGCGGCGTTGACTCCTTCGGCGAGGGTTGGGTGGATGTGGATGGCTTGGCTGACCTGGTCGATGGTGAGGTCGGCGGTGGCGGCTACGACTAGTTCGTGGATGAGATTCCCGGCGTCCGGGCCGACGATGGTGGTGCCGAGGATGCGCCGGTCGGGGTCGGTGATGATCTTGATGAATCCGGCTGTCTCGTCGATGGCCCGTGCCTTGGCCACGCCGCGGAACCGTTCGACGCCGATTCCGATGTGGTCGCCGTGGGTTTGGCGTGCTTGGGCCTCTGTGAGGCCGAAGCTGGCCACTTCGGGGTCCGTGAACACGGCGTGAGGGATGAGCCGGGTATGGGTGGTGATGTCTTCTTGCTTGTAGAGGTGGCGGTAGAGGAGGTCGGCGTCGTCGCGGGCGGTGTGGGTGAACATGGGTGGTCCGACCACGTCACCGATCGCATACACCCCTTCGGTCGTGGTGGCGTACGTCTCGTCGACGGTGACGAATCCTCCGTCGTCGGTTGTGATTCCGGCGGCCTCAGGGTCGAGCCGGTCGGTGTTGGGGGTGCGGCCGGTGGCAATGAGCAGATGCGACGCCTCAAGGTCCTCGCCGCCTACGGTCAGGATCACCCCTCCGTCGGGGTGGGGGATGACCGCGTCCGGAACGGTGGCGGTGCGGACATCGATGCCCTCTTCGGAGAAGACTTCTTCAATGACCTGGGAGACGTCTGGGTCTTCCCCGGGGAGGAGCCGGTCGGCCCGCTGCAGGATGGTGACCTCCGCGCCGAACCTCCGGTACATCTGGGCCAGCTCGCAACCCACATACCCGCCGCCGACCACCACCAGATAGCGAGGAAGCTGAGTGAGGTCCAGCGCGGAGGTGGAGTCGAGCCAGGAAACCTCGTCGAGGCCGGGGATAGTGGGGAGGTGGGGACGGGCTCCGGTGTTGACCACTATCCGGTCGGCCCGGAGATGGTTTCCGTCGACTTCGACAGTGTGGCCGTCGACGAACCGGGCGTATCCGCGGACCAGTCGAAGCGATTCAGCTCGGTCGACGGCCCGCTCCGAGCCGCCCCGGATCGCTGCGACTACCTGGTCCTTTCGGGCCACCACCGCAGCGAGATCGACTCGGACTGGGCCGGTCTCCACTCCGAAGTCGGCGGCGCGGCGGGCGAGGTGGGCGACCTTGGCGGAGTGGATCATGGTCTTGGTGGGAATACACCCACGGTTGAGGCAGGTGCCACCTAGCTCGCCGGGTTCGACCAGGACGGTCTCGCCGTGGCGGGCGGCCCTCAACGCCATGGGGAGGCCGGCCATCCCGGCTCCGATCACGATCGTGTTCACCTTCTCGGTCATCGCCTCTTCTCCTCTTTTCGCTAGCTGATGAACGGTGGTTGGGTTTGGGGAGTGAGTCCATCAGGTAGGCCCCGGCTTTATCTCTCGCCGCGGCTGGCCCCTTCTTCTGGGTTGCCGTCCATGCCCTCTCCCTCCGGGGAGCGACGACGACGGGGGTAGGTGGTGGCGGCACCGACGATGATCACGGCGCTGGCAGCGGCCGCCCACAGCCACGGGTTGGCACCGATCGAGGTCTGGAGCCGCGAGGAGACGGTCTCGACGAGACGGCTTGGGGCGAGCCACGAGCTGGGGTCGGCGGTGGGAGTGATGGCCAGCGCGGTGGCCCAGTAGTAGACGATGAAGACCCCGGAGGCGATGAGCATCCACCCCCCAATCCGGGAAAGGTGCCGCCCCAAGCTACGGAGCCGCCCGACGAGAGCCTGACGGGAGGTGGCCACCGCCACTGCCACCGCAGTGAGGACAAGTCCCATGCCCAGACCGTAGGCAGCGAACACCGCCGCCCCGGAGGCCAGGTCGGTGGCGGCGAGGGCGGCGCCGGAAACGGCGAGGAAAACGGGAAGGGTGCAGGAGAGGGAAGCGATCCCGTATGCCACGCCGAAGACGGCGAGACCACGGGGGCTACCGGTCTTGTCGAACCTGGCTTCGAAGGTGGGAATGGTGATCCCGCCGCTGCGCAGCACCACCACCCCGTAACCGACTAACCCGACGCCGAGCGCCAGCGCCACCCACGGGACCACTGTGAGGAGGCGGGTGGAGGCGACCGCCACCAAAAGCCCGATGGCCCCGAAAGTGACGAGGAAACCGACGGTCACCCAGCCGCCCAGCCGCAGGCCACGCCACCAAGCCGTGGCGGCGGTGGTCGGCGTGGTGTCGGTGAGGAGGAGGGACAGGTACACGGGAACCATGGCGAACCCGCAGGGATTGACCGTGGCCACCATCCCGGCGGTGAAAGCGAAGATGAGGGGAAGGGTCTGGGTCACAGGTCGGAGAAGTAGCGGTCGATCCGTTCGGCCAGTGCCTCGGCGGACAGCTCACCGGTGTACAGCTCGACAATCGTGCCTTGTGGGGAGATGAACACGGTGGTGGGCATCCCGAACGCCTGGAATACCTCGAACGCCGAGCCGTCGGGGTCCCGAGCCACCGGATAGGTGATCCCGGTCTGCTCCAGCACCGCCTCGGCCGCTCCAGGATCGTCGGCGAGGTTGACGCCGAGGAACGCCACCTCCCCCTTGTGTTGCTGGTGCACCCGCTCGAAGCCGGGCATCTCCGCCAAACAGGGCACACACCACGACGCCCAGAAGTTCACCACCAGCGGCTGCCCGGCGAAGTCGTCGAGACTGACCGTGCCGCTATCGAAACCCTGCAACATCACCTCCGGTACAGGAGGACCGATCGGCTCGTCCTGTTCCGACCCTGTCGCTGCGAAGACTGCAATCGCCGCCACCACGACGACTGCCACCAAGGCGCCCCACGCCCAGCGACCACGCGGGACACGAGAGCGGCTGCATTTCCCAGCGGGAGTGCTAGTCACGATGGTCTCCTTGCGGTGGGTGGTCAGCGGCGCAAACTCGCTTCTGGCGACGGCGCCAGATAGCCCAAGCAGCCAGCCCGGCCAAGCCCACCCCCAACCCCCAGGCTCCGAACACCACCACCGATGCGACTACCCCGCCGCCGGCTGCAAGCAGGAGGGTTAGCCCGACACAGCATGCAGCGACGCCTACCGCCCCCGCCACCCACAGCGTCCCCTCCCGGATCGTGTGGAAGCGGGTAGGGGTTTGCCTTTGCTCGGTGTCGGGGGAGGGTGTTTGCATAGCGGCGAGTGTAGGGATATATTTGGAAAACACAATCTGTTGAGATTTGGAGATCCACGACATGGGCCGCCCCAGCATCATCGAAGTAGAGCCGATTCCCCTCCCCGACGAAGAGCTCGTCGCCAAGCTGTTCCGGGCCCTCGGTGACGGAACCCGCCTGCAGATAATCGAGCTGCTGCTGGAGGGGCCGCGATATCAGAAGGAGATCGTCGAAGCAGTGGGCCTCTCCCAGGGGCAGGTATCCCAGCATCTGGCCTGTCTCGCCTGGTGCGGGCTGATATGTGCCGAACGGGAAGGGCGTCTGGTCCGCTACCGGGTGGACAACCCCCGCATCGTCGCCCTGGTCGACCTGGCCCGTGGGTTCATCAACGCCACCGACGCCGACATTGCCTCTTGTCGGATCGTCGAGTGATCAAGTATTGGATAAAGGAGTTACAACCCGTGAGTGACATCATCCGTCTCAACGTAGAAGGCATGACCTGCGACCACTGCCAGACCACTGTCTCAAAGGCGCTCAGCGAAGCAGGATTGGAAGCGGTGGAGGCGGACTGGCGGCGTGGGACGGCCAGCGGCCGACCCGCCGAAGACTTCACCGAGGAGCGAGCCGCCGAACAGTTGGAGGCGGTCGGGTATCGGCTCGCCGGAGTCGAGAAGCCCGATACCGCATCCGACGTCGAACCGAACGACGTCGGCTACGACCTGGCCATCATCGGGGGCGGGTCGGCGGCATTCGCCGCCGCCATCAAGGCTTCCGAGCTGGGCGGCCGGGTGGCCATGATCGAACGGGGAACGATCGGGGGCACCTGCGTCAACATCGGCTGCGTCCCCTCCAAGGCACTGCTGCGTGCCGCCGACCACTACCACCGGGCCGGCCACTCCCCCTTCGCAGGGGTGGAGACCGCCACCGGACAAGTCGACCTCTCCACCCTGGTGACTCAAAAGGACCGGCTGGTCGACACGATGCGGCAGGAGAAGTACGAGGACCTGGTCGACATCTATGGCTTCGACGTGATCCAGGGCGAGGCCCGCTTCACCGGACCGGACCGGCTCGAGGTGGACGGCCGGCCCGTCCGCGCCGACCGGTTCCTCATCGCCACCGGCGCCACGCCCTGGACGCCACCGATAGAGGGGCTCGACGACGCGGGGTATCTCACGTCGACCACTGCCCTCGAGCTCACCGAACTCCCCGGGGAGCTCGTAGTGATCGGTGCCAACGCCATCGGCCTGGAACTGGGTCAACTGTATTTGCATCTCGGATCCAGGGTCGCCTTCGTGGAGGCGCTCGACCGGATCGCCCCTTTCGAAGAACCCGAGATCTCCGAGCTGCTTACCGCCCACCTCGAATCCCTAGGAGCCGAGATCATCACCTCAGCCAACATCACCAAGGCGGGGCGGGCCGGAGACAGACGTTTCATCGAAGCCCACATCGGAGAGACAAGCCGTCGAATCGAAGCCGACGAGATATTGGTTGCGACTGGCCGCCGGGCTCGCACCGAGGACCTAGGGCTGCACGCCGCAGGCGTGGAGGTCGACCGACGAGGACACGTGATAGTGGACGACCGGATGGTCACTTCCAACCCCAAGATCCTCGCCGCGGGCGACGTCACCACCGTCCCTCAGTTCGTCTACGTCGCCGCCCTAACCGGCAGCATCGCCGCCGAGAACGCCCTCCGCCCGCCCCGACGCCAACTCGATTTGACCACCATGCCCCGGATCACCTTCACCACACCCCCGATCGCCTCGGTGGGCCTCACCGAAGCCCAAGCCAGAGAGGCCGGCCATCAGGTGATCATCTCGGTGCTCCCCCTCGAGGCGGTGCCCCGCGCGCTGGTCGATCACGACACCACCGGTCTGGTGAAACTGGTAGCCGACGAGACCACCGGCCGGCTGCTCGGCGCCCATATCCTCGCCGAAGGAGCGGGGGACGTGATCCAGGCGGCGGTGGTGGCCATCAAATACCAGGCCACCGTCGATGAGATCGCCGACACGTTCCACCCCTATCTGACCATGGCCGAAGCACTCAAGCTCGCTGCCCAGGCATTCCGAAAGGACGTCGCCCACCTATCCTGCTGCGCCGCATGACCAGGGGGTCGGGATGCCACCGAGGACCATCCTCGCCACCCTGACAGTGCTCCTCGTAGTGGTGACCGCCTGCAGTACCAGCCTGGAGAGGGAGCAGGAGCCGCGTTTCCGTCTCACCGTCGAAGAGGCCGGGTTCCTGGCCAAGGGCGAGCTGTTCCGCATCTACGGGGAGACCGCCGATCCCGTCATCGTCAGCGTCGACGCGACCGAGGTCGAAGTGGAAGGACAACCCGGCTGGCAGCTCGACACGCTCGTCCATGTCCGCGTCGACGGGGAGGTCGAGGAGCGCAGATGGCGGTTCTGGGTCATCCTCGACCCCGACGGATTCCCCGCCGTGACCCAGGCAGAAGACATCACCCAAGACACCGACGACTGATCGCTCAGTCGCTCGGCTTCGCTCACCGACCTTCGATGATCGCCCGCCACCGGTCTCCGGCCACGTCTGCGATGTCGAGAAGCGGGACACCCCTGCCTTTCACCGCCTGCTCCGCCGACCAGCGGTCGGCCGCCTCGACGGTGGCAAAGAAGTCGACCAAGGGACACCACTGGCCGAGAGAGCTGGTCATCCCGTATCCATCCGCGACGAACACCGCCAGCCCGGCCGGATCGAACCGGGCGTCCCGGTAGACGATGTGGAACTCGCCGCCGGGACCGGTGGAGTCAATCTTCCCCGACCCGACCGCGGCGACGATGCCGACCGCGTCGAGGGAACACCAGGTCCACCGCATCCCCTGGGGCAGGTGCATGACATGGCGGGTGGGCTGCACGGTGAGCCCGGCGATACCAACGATCCGGTCATGGTCGTCGTACTGGACAGATCCACGACCGGCGAAATGGGAGAGCACCTCAGTCACGGTCTCCACTGTGGTCTTGGCACCCTGGGCGACGGCCCGAGCGGAGACGGGACGGCCGGTCCGGAGGAGGGCGAGAAACGCGGCCGACCGGACCCGGCGTTGTTCGGGTTCGAGACGATCGTCCCCGAAGTCGATCACGCGGTTTCCGCCCTGTTGACAGCAGGACGCTAAGTTGTCACAGCCCCCCGGACCATCCGTCCCCGGACTGCGAACCGACCGGGTCATCAGCTCCTCACTCCCACCGCGTCGACGAACAGGCGAAGCGCGTCCTGTAGCCGCGCGAGACGCTCCGCTTTGACCGTGTAGTACATCCACCGGCCCCGCCTCTCCCGATCCAGGATGCCCGCATCCACCAGGAACTTGAGGTGGTAGCTCACGGTCGACTGGGCCAGAGGCAGGTGACGTTCGATGTCGACCACGCACACCGGCTCACCAGCGCGCAACAAGAGGTCGACCACGGCCACCCGGTGGGGGTCACCCAAAGCCTTGAACCCCACGGCGAGATCCTGGGCCACCGTAGAGGGGAGGGGCTCACCGTCGGCCGGGCTGCAGCAACCCAGAGTGCATGAATCCATGAGGATCTCAGCTTACCGGGAATGATCGATAAACATCGATGGTTCAAATACATCGAGAAACCTCGATGAGTCGAGGTAGGCGAGAAAGGAGACAGCAATGTCATATCAGCATCTCGGTGACGCTCAGCTCACTTACGTGGCGGACATGGCTCCTGTGGTTGACCCGACCACCGTCCCGGGCCAGCTCCTCGGCAACGGAACTGGCACCATCCAAGGTCCCGGCCTCAACGGGACTCTGCGTTGGTCGTTTTTCGAGGAGGACTGCGCCTGGGACCCAGGATTGCTCCAACAAGATCGGAAAGAATCGTCGGACCTGGGGCGTTCGGTGTGCCGCACCTACCCGCGGGGTGTGATCGAGACCGAAGATGGTGCGCTTCTCCAGTTCGAAGGCCAAGGCTTTGCCCTGCGACGGGACAACGATCCCGTCTGGATCGTGGGATCGACCGTCCGGTTCGTCACGGATGCGGACCGCTACCGCTGGCTCATCGATGTGCTCGCCACATACGACGGCACCTTCAATGAGCGAACCGGCACCGCCACTTGGTCGTTCCACGCTCCGAATGCATGAAGCGACGGATTTGCCCCGGCCTCGATCGAGAACTCGAAGACGTCCGGTCGGAGAGACCTTCACGACGGACTGGATGGGTCCGCGCCCGTGGCTGTCCATCGCGCGTCCATCGCGCGAGAGGGTGCGATGGAACGGGCAAGAACGCGAAACGTCACGAACCAAAAACCTGCTCTGAGCAGGCGTTTCGCGTATTACCCCCAGGTCAGGGCGTCCCCCACATTCGGGCTCATAACCCGAAGGTCGCGGGTTCAAATCCCGCCCCCGCTACTGAAAGCCCTGGTCAGCGACTTGCTGACCAGGGTTTCTACCGTCCCGGGGACAGCTAATGTCGGATCTCTGCTGATCCTCCCACTGTCTCTACCAGGGCTTTTGTCGCACCTATGACCTTCGGGTTTTCTGAGAAGGGCGAGAATCGCCTCGAAGCGATTCGGAGCCCACGCACAAGTACCCGGAGGCCGGTGGAATCCTCAGCTCATGACTGCCGGGTTCAACCTCGGCTGAGTAGCTGCTTCCGCTCCTCAAAGTCTTCCCGGTCGATTTCGCCGGCGGCGAAACGTCGCTCCAACAGGTCGAGCGGCGTTTGCGTTGTCGGCGAGGGCTTGGTGCTGAGGTTTCGTACGACCCAGATGATCACGAGGAGGACTGCTGTCCAAAACAGGATCATCATCGTCCAACCGAAGAAGCCCATCGCGTTCCAATCCATCCACATATGTCTCACCTCTCCCTCACACTATGAGGTGTAACGACCATCAGAACAGGGTCGTTGGTCCTGAGATCGTGAGCAGTTGCCGTTTCATGGCCGAGCCTGGTCCTGTTCGGTGATCTGGTTCTGGTACGCTTTCTCCTGAGGTCCCCAGCTGGTTTTGATGAACTCGAGGATCGCTTCGATGTCCTCCTGGGTGAGCCGATCTCCAAAGGCGGGCATCCGCGACTGGGGGAAGTCGGAGCCGTCGCGGATGATCTCGATCAGTACGCGGTCGGGGTGGTGCCAGGTGTGCCCTGATGAGTCGTGGGGCGGCGGTGGATAGGAGCCGTCTTCGTTGGGAGTCTTCCAGTCTGGCGCTCCGGCCAGGTCGGCTCCGTGGCATGACGCGCAGTTGGCCTGGTACAGCTCACCTCCGCGTTCGACCCCCTCTGACACTGTGTCGTTGTCAGAGGCGCATGCGGTGATGGTGGCAGCGGCGAGGACCGCCGCCGCCACCATGAGCCGGTTCATCCCTCGACGGTGATCCGGCCGGTCATGCCCGCGGCATAGTGACCGGGCTGATGACAGCCGATGAGGACGGTGCCCTCGTCGCCGAAGGTCCAGGTGAGCTCGACCGTCTCGCCCGCGGGGATCGTGGCCACGTTCGGTTCGTCGTGGGCCATCCCGTCCATCTCAGACATTTCGGCTTCGTGTTCGTCCTGGGTCGCCTGGTCGCCGAGGGTGAAGTCATGGACCAGAGCTCCGTCGTTGCTGAGCCGGAAGGTGACCGTCTCACCGGGAGCGACGGTGATGTCAGCCGGCTCGAAGGTCAGGGCATCGGTCGTTTGGATCTCGATAACGCGATCGGCGTCGGCCGCATCGGCGGGGGAGCCGAACGCGAACTCAGACTCGGTCGTCTCCGGAGTGGTGGTTTCGCCGGTCTCCTGTCCGCATGCGGCGACGGTCAGGGCGAGGGCGAGGATCAGGGTTGGGGCGGCGGCCCGCGTCAGAAGTCTTGTCATTGGTTTTCCTCTCAAGTGGTTGGTGGTGTGCGAACGATGAGCGGGTCGGCTCAAAGTCTCAGGACACACAACCTCGAGAGAAGTGGAGGCCCGGACGTCATGATGGGTTGGGTGGGTGTGAACTGTCCGGGCCGATAGACGAGGTTGGCGACGGTGTCCGCGCTTTGTCGTCGCCTGATCGACGCTATTCCGAGGGTGGCGCCCGCGACCACGAAGACACAGAGCCCGATCGCTCCATGAGCGTCGATACCAGTCTCGGTGTCTGACGCATGGCTGGAGTGAGCCTGGTCGACTGTTGCGACCACGGGGTCGAATCCGTGCATCGACAGCAGCCCGGCGACCGACACCGCGGCGAGGAAGAGCATCACGCGGCGGGGGGTGCGGGTTGGCATTTCGATCTCACGATATCGACTCCGGGAGTTATCAATACAACCCGTGGCGGAGCGCTCGTTTGGCCGATACCTCCGTAGGGTACGGCGCCTTCTCGCGAGTGATGGAGGGCGTCGATGCCACGACACGAGGAGACAACAGACACCCACGAGGCCGCGAGGCCAGGTGGCGACCACGACGGGAAAGATGGCGGCATGTATCTCCGCTTTGGGGCCATGATCGCCACCTCGATGGTGTTCATGTACGGGGTGATGTACCTGAACACCTTCGAGCTGGCCCATGTGCGGTGGAGCGAAACCCGACTGTTCATGACCCTGCTCATGGGGTCCACGATGGCGATCATCATGCTCGGATTCATGCTGGGCATGTACAAGAACCGGCGGGTCAACATGGCGATGGTGGGGGCGAGTCTCGTCCTCTTCGGTCTAGGCACCTGGCTGGTGCGCAGCCAGACGACGGTTCAAGAGACCTCGTATATGAGCGCGATGATCCCCCACCACTCGATCGCGATCCTCACCTCAGAGCGTTCTGAGATCGAGGACGTCCGAGTGTGCGAGCTGGCTGTGGAGATCATCGAAGCCCAACGCCGGGAGATCGCGGAGATGGAGTGGCTCATCGAAGACATCGACCAGAACGGGTCGGCGGCATCCGCCGCCCAAGCCGACCAGCGTCCCGTCCCCGAGTTCGAAGGATCGAGCGCCCGCACCTGCCCTTGATCTTCGTTGAGGGCTTGACACTGGTTGGTGGCTTGATACAATACCCCCCTAGGGTATCAAGGATCGAGGTGTGACATGCGGGGATACGAGATCAACAGAGACGACTACTTGAAGCGGCTGGCTCGGATCGAGGGGCAGGTTCGAGGGCTGCAGCGGATGATCTCCGAGGACAAGTACTGCATCGATGTGTTGACTCAGGTGAATGCTGTCTCGGCTGCACTCAAGGGGGTGGCGGTGGGTTTGCTCGACGAGCACGTCCGGCACTGTGTTCGTGAGGCCACCGAGGCCGGTGATCAGCGCCGTGTCGACGAGATGGTCACCGAGGCCACCAAGGCGATCGAACGTCTTGTCCGTTCCTAAGCGGCGGGAGGCAAGCACATGACCGACCACTCAAACCACTCACAACACGCTCACCACGATCCGCATGCGGGCCATGAGATGACCGAAGTCGACGGTCACGCCGGATCGGAAGTGGCGCAAGCTGCTCACCATGGCCACGCCGGAGGTGGGCATGACAAGCATGCAGGCCACAGCGTGGCCATGTTCCGTGACCGCTTCTGGCTCTCCTTTGCCCTGACCCTGCCCGTCGTCTTCTACAGCGAGATGATCCAAGAGTGGTTCGGCTACACCGCCCCCGCTTTCCCGGGCTCGGAATGGATCGGCCCGATCCTGGGCACGATCATCTTCTTCTACGGTGGGGCACCGTTCCTCAAGGGAGCGGTCCAGGAGGCCCGTGACCGCCAGCCGGGCATGATGCTCCTTATCGGGATGGCGATCACCGTCGCCTTCCTCGCTTCTGCTGCCACCACTCTGGGCTGGTTCGACCTCGACTTCTGGTGGGAGCTCGCTGCCCTTATCACCATCATGCTGCTCGGCCATTGGATGGAGATGAGAGCCATCGGCCAGGCCCGGGGAGCGTTGGCCGCTCTAGCCGAGCTGCTGCCCGACGAGGCGGAGCGGGTCACTGACGATGGCACCGAGACAGTGACACTCGCCGACCTGTCTGTCGGTGACGTGGTTCTGGTCCGACCTGGTGGCCGGATCCCAGCCGACGGGGAAATCGTCTCCGGTGAAGTCGAGGTGGACGAGTCGATGGTCACCGGGGAGTCCAAGCCTGTCGCCAAACAGCCCGATGACCGGGTGGTAGCGGGCACGGTCGCCACCGACAATTCGATCAGGGTCCGAATCACCGCGGTGGGGGAGGACACCGCCCTCGCCGGGATCCAGCGCCTCGTCGCCCAGGCCCAGGAGTCCAGATCCCGAGCTCAGGTGCTGGCCGACCGGGCAGCCGCCCTCCTCTTCTATGTAGCAGTGGCCGCTGCGCTGGTCACCGTTGTCGCCTGGCTGGCAGTCGGACAGCCTGACCAGGCTGTGGTGAGCACGGTCGCGGTCTTGGTGATCGCCTGTCCCCACGCTTTGGGGTTGGCGATCCCACTTGTCATCGCGATCTCCACTTCGATGGCGGCCCGCAACGGGATCCTGGTCAAGGACCGTCTCGCTCTCGAGCGAATGCGCCTCGTCGACATGGTGCTCTTCGACAAGACCGGCACTCTCACCAAGGGCAGCCACAAGCTCACCGGGGTCGCGGCAGGAGTCGACGTCAACGAGGACGAGCTGCTGGCAATGGCCGCCGCGGTCGAATCCGACTCCGAGCACCCCTTGGCCCGGGCCATCGTCACCGCCGCCAAAGAGCGTGGCCCGGTTCCTACTGCCACCGGCTTCAAGTCGATGAGTGGGCGTGGCGTCGAGGCCGACGTCGACGGACACCGGATAGCGGTAGGCGGGCCGGTGTTGCTCTCCGAGCGTGGCCTCGAGGTACCAGCCGAGGTCGAGAACGCGGCGACAGGGTGGAAACAGAGAGGGGCCGCCGTCCTCTACGTGATCGAAGACGACCAGGTCATCGGTGCTCTCTCCATGGAAGACGAGATCCGACCCGAGTCGAAAGAGGCGGTCGATGAGTTGCACCGTCTCGGAGTCAAGGTAGCAATGATCACCGGCGACGCCCACCAAGTCGCCGAAGCAGTGGGAGCTGAACTGGGCATCGACCAGGTTCTGGCGGAGGTTCTACCCGAATACAAACATTCCAAGGTCGCCGAACTCCAAGACAAAGGCATGCGTGTCGCCATGGTCGGTGATGGTGTCAACGACGCACCCGCTCTGGCCCAGGCGGACGTCGGTATTGCCATCGGTGCCGGAACCGACGTCGCCATCGAATCTGCCGGCATAGTCCTCGCTTCCGACGACCCCCGAGGCGTCGTGGGAATCCGGAGACTCTCCCAAGCCGGCTACCGCAAGATGATCCAGAACCTCGTATGGGCAGCCGGCTACAACGTCGTGGCCATTCCCCTCGCCGCCGGGGCATTCGCCTGGGCTGGATTCGTGCTCGCCCCGGCAGCTGCTGCGGTGTTGATGAGTGTTTCGACGGTGATCGTTGCTATCAACGCCCAGTTCTTGCGCCGTCTCGAACTTCGCCCGGAATGAAGATCCCGACACTGCTCGCGGTCATGGCCATCGTGACTGGCTGCACGGCCGCATCCGAGACCACGATCCCAGTGCAGAATCCTGACCTGGTTGCCGAAGGCGAGCAGTTGTACGCCGCCAGTTGTGCCGAATGTCATGGCGCCGACCTGAGAGGCACAGACAAGGGCCCATCACTCCTCTCCGAGGTCTACGAGCCCGGTCACCACGGCGACGGAGCCTTCCTGGTCGCAGTCGTCGGCGGCGTCCGGCCTCATCACTGGGATTTCGGGCCGATGCCCCCAATCGAAGGCCTGACCCCCGAAGACGTGGAAGCCATCGTCGCCTTCATTCGCGAGACCCAACGTGTTGAAGGCTTCGAGCCCTATCCGCCATGAAACCGAGCAACGACCACTGTCACGACCCGCTGCGTTGTTGCGACCGAGATGCGACTTCTCCCCGTATCACACCGGAGTTACCGTCGATGACCGAAGTGACCGACCAGGATCAACCCCACAGACATGAAGACGAGACGAGGTGGACTCGTCTCACCCATGCACTGTCGCATCGACATGAGCATTCTTCACCGACCGTGACCGACTTCGGACTCGAGGGAATCCGAGCTACCAAGTTCAGTCTTGCCGGCCTCGGGATAACCGCCCTCCTGCAGGCGGCGATCGTGGTGGTGAGCGGGTCGGTCGCATTGCTCTCCGACACCATTCACAACCTGGGCGACGCCCTCACCGCGATCCCGCTCTGGATCGCGTTCGCTCTGGGTCGACGCAGCCCAACCCGCACCTACACCTATGGCCTATCCCGCGCCGAGGATCTCGCTGGTCTTCTCATCGTCGTCGCCATCGGAGCATCCGCTCTTCTCGTCGGGTGGGAATCGGTACAGCGGCTTATAGACCCGCGGCTCATCGACCAGATCCCCTGGGTGATCACCGCCGGGGTTGTCGGCGCCACCGGCAACGAGATGGTGGCCCGATACCGGATCAGAGTGGGGAGCCGAATCGGCTCCGAAGCCCTGATCGCCGACGGCAGACACGCCCGCTCCGACGCCTGGACGTCACTCGCCGTTGTCGCCGCCGGCATCGGCGCAGCATTCGGGCTTCCCTGGGTAGACCCGACGGCCGGTCTTGTAGTGGCAGTCGTCATCGCCGGACTACTGATACCTTCGGCACGGGCCATCGGCCGACGTCTCCTCGACGGTGTCGACCCTGACCTGGTCGCCAGTGCAGAATCGGTGATTCGCACCGTCGACGGTGTCCGCGACGTAACCGAGCTCAGACTCCGCTTCCAAGGCCACCGGCTGCACCTCACCACCTGCATCCAGGTCGACCCCGGCGTAAGCCTCGCCGCCGGCCACGAGACGGCACATCGAGTCGAACACGAACTCCACCACACCCTGGCTATCCCGATGACCGCCACCGTCCACGTCGAGCCCCACGGCGTCGACGACGCCCACATCAACGTGGACCACCACCGCTGACCGGCCTGGCCCGATGAATGCCCTCGCTGTTGTGGAGCCGAGCGAGCCGCGGCCTGACGCCAGGCTGAAGCCCGACGAACTGGCCCTACGCCTCGTTGATGCCCATCTGCAAATGGCGGACGGAACCAAACGGAGGCCGAACGGGAAGGGCGGAGGATTGCCACGATGAGTGGTTCACGGAGTTCAGGAATCCACCGTGATCTCTCCGTGCTGATCGGAGATCGACTGGTCGTTTGAGGCGTGTGTGGACGGCGCACGGGAACCCTTTCGAGAACCCTTTCTAGCGATCGGAAGGCGACGGAGAGCCCGACCGCCATCCCACATCCGTACCACACGAGGACCAGAAACGACCGGGAACAACCCGAAACGACCGGAGGTAGAAACGCCTGCTACGGTTGGGTTTCGGCCGGTTTTTCCTGGTCAGCGGGCACCCCCGAAGTCTTTACGGTTGGCGCTATCGGAATATCGTCCTCTTTTCATTCTTTCAGGAGTGGGCGAGGGATTCATTTGAACCCGCTTTCGGTTTATCTTGGAGGATAGCATCACCATTTGTTGTGACGCGTACGAATACCTGTCTGGTTGAAAGATAAAACATGCAACATGAGAAGCGCCGTA
>JAGFIR010000197.1 GCA_024103415.1 Acidimicrobiales bacterium | reverse complement strand
TCGTCATCGACCGGATCGAGGAGTGGCTCGAGCAGACCGGCGGTGTCGAGCCCACGACGATCTCGCTCGAGCTCCCGGATCCGGACGGCGACCTCCTGGTGCGGGTGGCCCTGCGGGACGGACAACTCGAGTTGAGCGTGATCCGCGCGGACGGAGAAGCTCCCGCCTGGTTCATCGACCGGTTGGAGGAGGCGTTGACCGGGCACGGGTTCGAGATGGCCGGGCATCGCCATCGCCAATCAGGCTCCGACGAGGCGCCCGATCAGCCGGCCCCTGCGCCTTCCCCGCGTCGGCGACCGCGCAGAACCGACGGGCTCTGGATGTGAGGAGGGAAGAATGATCGACGGACCCGCCGCGGCGTACTCAGCCAATACGACGAACCCCGCGAGCGCCATGTCCGCGCTCGGCGGTCTGGGGAGCGACGCCTTCTTGAAGTTGCTCGTGGCCCAACTCCGGTACCAGAACCCGCTCCAGCCGACCGATCCCTCGACGATGCTCGCCCAGACCGCTCAGTTCACGACGGTCGAGACGCTGCAGAGTCTGGCCAACATGCAGCGCGAGCTCATGGCCTTCCACGAGGCGGTGGGGGCAATGGGAATGATCGGCCACCACGTCACCGCCGTCGGTTTCGACGGGAAAGCAGTGGTCGGGACCGTGGAGAAGGTGAGGTTCGCTCCGGAGGGGATCCTGTTGACAGTGGACGGCGTCGAGGTGCCCCTCTCGTCGGTGATGGAGGCGTCCGCCGGTGCGTCGACACCCGATCCGGCGCCTGCCCCGGACACCGACGACCCGGAGAGTCAGCCGCAACCTCCGATCGACTGAGGACGGCAATCTCGCCTGATTCCCCGGGCCCGAATGCTTAATCGAGGGTCGGATGGGCCGACCTGCCATCCCGTCAGTCATTTCGAGCACACGGAGGTGCAGGTTGATCGTTGTCCACCGTCTCAAGGGCGAGTCGTTCTTCCTGAACGCTGACCTCATCGAATCGATCGAGGGGACACCTGACACCGTCATCACCCTGGTCGACTCGCGGCGGCTGGTCGTGGCCGACAGCCCCGAGGCGATCGTGGAGCGAATCCGCCTGTACCGGGGATCTCTCCTCGCCTCGGCCGACGAGATCCTCACGGGGAAGGCTGCCCAACTCACCCTGTTGAGAGGCGGGGAGGAGGAGTGATGGACGCCGGTCTGATCGTCGGCCTGGTGCTGTCCCTCCTCGGCATCGGCCTTTCGATGGTGATGGACGGCGCCTCGATGGGCGCCCTCGTTTCCACGTCTTCCCTGGTCATGGTCGGCCTCGGGACATTCGGCATCACGTTCGCCAGCTACCGGATGGCTGACGTGAAGAGCGTCCCGAAGGCGTTGATGGTCGGGGTAAAGGGGCAGGTCCCCGATCACGACGTGGTCATCACGCAGCTCGCCGAGCTCGCCGACACGGCCCGTCGCAAAGGCATCCTCGCCATGGAGGACGGTCTGGAGGGGGTGGACAACGACTTCCTCAGGGCCGGTGTCCAGGGTGTCATCGACGGTCTCGACCCCGATGCGGTGGCCCAACTGCTCGACACCGAGATGGAGGCGGTGGACGACCGCCATCACGTGGTCATCTCCTTCTTCCGGAGCATGGGCGGGTTCGCCCCCACGATGGGCATGGTCGGCACCGTCGTCGGCCTGGTCAACATGCTCGGGCGCCTCGAGGACCCGTCCCAGTTGGGGGCCGGTATGGCACTGGCCCTGCTCACCACCCTGTACGGGGTCCTCTTCGCCAACATGGTCTTCCTCCCCATTGCCTCACGTCTCACCCGTCTGCACGAGACGGAAATGTCGGTCATGAACATGGTCCGCGACGGTGTGCTGGCGATCCAGGCCGGTGTCAGCCCGCGCATCATCGTGGAGAGGCTCGAGGGATACCTGACCCCCGATCGGCGTGTCGGTCACAAGGGACGTCTCGAGAAGCAGGACGCGGCACCGACGAACGAGGTGGCCGCGTGAAAGACCGGCGCCGGGGCGGCGACGACGCCAACCGCTGGCTCACGACCTACGGCGACACCGTGACGCTGCTCCTCGCCTTCTTCGTGATGCTCTTCGCCATGTCGCAGATCGACGAGTCGAAGTTCGATGAAGTCATTGCCGGCTTCCAGGAGCCGTTCGGGAACCCCGGCCGGGGCATCCTGCCCGACAACGAAGGGCTCCAGGACGGGGGACCTCCGACCACCTTGCCCGAGGGCGTCACGACCACCACCGCCCTCTCCGAAGGTGAGGACGAGGTTCCCGGTGCTGAGTCTCCGGAGGACCCGGAGATCCCGCCGCTGATCGTCGATCGCGAGGGTCTCCTGGAGGTGAAGGAGAAGCTGGAGGCGGCGTTGCGGGATGCCGGGTTCGAGGACGCCGCCAAGTTCCGGATCACCGAGCGCGGTCTGGTCGTGAGCATCGCCACCGACGACTTGCTCTTCCCCACCGGCTCGGCGGTGCTGGGCCCGAAGGGCAAGGACATCATCGCCGCCGTCGCCCCCGCCCTGGCCCAGATACGCAACGTGGTCCAGGTCGAGGGGCACACCGACAACGTCCCGTTCCGCGGCAGAGGCTATGACAACTGGGACCTGTCTTCCGACCGGGCCCTGGCCGTGGTCCGCCTCCTCATCGACGGCCATGACATCGACCCGGAGCGTCTCAGCGCCACGGGGTACGCCTCTTTTCGCCCCGTCGCGTCCAACGACTCCTCAGAAGGAAGGGGGGCCAACCGCCGTGTCGAGCTCGTGATCCTGATCGATGGAGAAACACCATGAATGAGTCGAAGAAGAGTCGTCTGCTGATTCCCTTGCTGGTCCTCGCCCTCGGTGGCGCCGGTTTCGGCGGATACGTCCTGGGCGCAAAGAACGCCGGGGCCGCCGTCCCGTCCGACGAGGTGGAGCCCGCGGAGGGTGAGGTCGTCGAGGTCGGGGTTCTCACCGTCACCCTCGCCGGTGCGGGCTCCAACTACGCACGAGTGGGTCTTGCGGTCGTGCTGGCCGAAGGTCTCGGCCCGGACGCCGTCTCCGGGCGACTGCCCCTGGTCAAGGATGCCGCTATCTCGGTCCTTGCCGGGAAGACACCCGACGACTTCCGGACACCCGACGCCCTCGCCCGGCTCCGTCGACAGTTGACGGACATCGCCCGGGAGATCTACCCGGATGGCGAGGTCCTGCGGGTCGTGCTCACCGAGGCGATCGTCGGCTGATCGGCCCTCCGCGCTCAACTCCGCGGGGAAGTGGCCGACAGGCATCCCCGACGACTTCCGGGACGACGCATTGGGATGAGCACCCTCGCACCTGCCAACACGAACGAAACACCGCCGAGCGATCTGGTCGCCTTCGACTTCCGCAGCCCGGGCAAGATGGCCCGGGAGCAGGTGCGCAGCCTCGAGGTCGCCCACGAGACCTTCGCCCGGCGCTGGGGAACTGTTCTCACCAACTCCCTCCGGGCCCTGGTGCACCTCGAACTGGTCGGGGTGCAGCAGATCACGTTCGAGGATTACCTCCGGTCGATGCCCAATCCGGTGGTTCTCGGCGTCGTCGATCTGGCGCCGCTCCCGGGTGGCGCCCTGCTGGAGATCGACGTCCCGACGGGCCTGGCCATGGTCGACCGCATGCTGGGCGGTCTCGGAAGGCCAATCGGCGTTCGACGCCCGACCGAGCTCGAGGCGATCCTGCTGCGTGAGATCTTCGAGGACGGTGCCGGGGCGATCGGTGAGACCTTCCGACCCTTCGTGGAGGTGGAGGCCCAGCTCTCCCAGATCGAGTTCAACCCCCATCTGGTCCAGACGATCTCTCCCTCCGAGATGGTCCTCGTCCTCGCCTACTCGGTCTCCATTGCCCACGGGGGCCGATCCGACGGCCTCGCCACCGTCTGTTACCCGTTCTCGCTCCTCCAGCCCGCAGCCGAGCGTCTCGGCCGGGCAGGGTGGGAGCAGCGGCCGATCGTCAACCTCGACGGCGACACACCCGCCGCAGAGACGATGCGGGCGCACATGGCCGACGTCGACGTCGAGGTCGGCGTGACCCTGCGCCCTTCGACGATCACCGCCGCCGAGCTCGCATCGATCCAGCCCGGTGACGTGATCCGGCTCGATCACCGGGTCGACGAGCCGGTAATCGGGCGACTCGGTGGCACCCAGATCTTCACGGCCAGAGCCGGCAGGCACGGCCGTCGTCGCGCAGTCCAGATCCTCGAATGGAGGCAGCCATGACCAAGAAGACCGAAACCCTCCCCGCCGAAGAGGCCGTCGCCACCGCCGCCTTTCCCGAGCTCGGCACCGGCGCCGGCGCGGGTGGTCTGCAGGACGTCGACGTCCTCGGTGACGTCCGTCTCGAGGTCACCGTGGAGCTGGGTCGGATCCCGATGAAAGTCCGGGACCTTCTGGCCCTGCAGGAGGGAACTGTCGTAGACCTGGACCGCACCGCGGGTGCCGCGGTGGACGTGGTCGTCAATGGGACGCTGGTGGCGCGTGGCGACGTGGTGGTCGTGGACGACGAGCTCGGCGTCCGGGTCACAGAGGTGGTCGAGCGTCGATGAACTCCTCCGTGGGCTGCGGCGAAGGGTTGTAGTGGAAGGCGGCGAACTCCTCGGCCGGCTGTTGCCGGCGCTGGCAGTGGTGATCGGCACACCGCTGCTCCTCCGACACTGGTTGCGCAAGGGCCGGGGCCCGGGGAGCGGTGATGTGCGCGTGATCGCGCGCACGCCCCTGGGGCGCACCGCTGCCGCGGTCATCGTCGCGACGGGGGATCGCAGACTCCTCCTTGGTGTCACCGAGAGCTCGGTGAGCCTCATCTCCGAACTCGAAGCAGACGGCGCGGAGCCGTCGACAGCCACTGGCACGGACGCCCGGGCAACAAACGAAGCGACAGGGCCATGGACCGGCCTCGATCACTGGCGGCGACTCACGGTGCGCCGCTCGGAGAGAGAACCGGTTCGTGTCATCCAGGACTAACCGCCGCATCTTCGTCGTCGCCGCGGTCCTGGCGATCCTGGCCGTTGGTGGCGGCGCGCCCGCGTCCGCCCAGACGATCGATGAGCCCGCGACCCCCGTGGTCGAGGGACCGGTCACGGTCCCGACGGTGCCTGACGTCCCCACCGTTCAGATCGACCTGGACGACGA
>JAGFIR010000195.1 GCA_024103415.1 Acidimicrobiales bacterium | reverse complement strand
CTCCGGCGTTCCGCGAGCCGTTCGGCTGCCTGCTGCTCGGCAGATGCCTGGCTCCAGCCGAGACGATCGAAGGTCGCATTCTCCTGGGCCCGGCGATGAGCCTCGGCGGCCTGCTCGAGCAGTTCGGCTGAACGGACGCCCTGGAGATGGAGGCCACGCAACTGGGCGGCGCTCAGTGCCCCTTCCGGCGCCGGCCGCTCCTCGTAGGCGTCCCGAGCCTCAGCCAGCCCATCGGCCGCCGCCTTCTCGGCTCGGATCGATCTGGCCAGCTCGACACGAGCCTGACGCTCCCGGATGGCGCGGAGCCTGCGCACGACGTCGAGACGCGATCGTCTCATCTCTCGTCTCCGATGATCGCTTCGAGCCGCGTCCACGCTTCGGAGAAGTCGCTCCCCTCCTCTGGCCGCTGGCGGAACAGGTCGACGAGGCTGGGGGCGAGACGCAGGCCACGATCCGCCTCCGGATTGGTGCCGGGCACGTAGGCCCCCACCTCGACCAGGTCGCGCACCTCTTCGGCAGCCGCCAGCGCGGAGCGTGTGGCGACGGTGAGACGGACGCGGTCGGGGCCGACGAGTCTGTCGGCGAGACGACTGAGGGACCCGAGCGGGTCGAGGGCCGGATAACGCCCTGACACCGCGAGCCTCCGATCCAGCAAGAGGTGCCCGTCGAGGATGCCCCGTGCGGCGTCGGCGATGGGATCGTTGTGGTTGTCGGCCTCCACCAACACCGTGTAGACGGCGGTGACCGTACCGTTGGGGCGGGGGCCGGCCCGCTCCAGCAGACGGGCCAGAAGGTCGAACACCGAAGGCGTGTAGCCACGGGCGGTAGGAGGCTCCCCGGCGGCAAGGCCGACTTCCCGCTGAGCCATCGCCAGACGGGTCAACGAGTCGACCATCAGGAGAACGTCGTTCCCGCCGTCGGCGAACCACTCGGCGATGCGGGTGGCGACGAGCCCGGCCCGGAGACGGACGAGAGGCGGCTGGTCGGACGTGGCGACAACCACCACCGCCCGCTTCATGCCATCGGGGCCCAACTCGTCCTCGATCATCTCGCGGACTTCCCGGCCGCGCTCGCCGACGAGAGCGAGGACGACGATGTCGGCCGACGTGCCCCTGGCCATCATCCCCATCAGGGTGGACTTGCCCACACCGGAGCCCCCGACGAGGCCGATGCGCTGTCCCTTGCCGAGCGTGCAGAGGAGGTCGATGAGACGAACACCCACCGGCAGCACCTGTTCGATCCGCTGTCGGCTCAGAGGTGTTGGCACTTCCCCTTCGACGCCGACCGTGTGACCCGTCGGTCTCGGGCCACCGTCGAGCGGGTTGCCGAACGGGTCGATCACCCGTCCGACAAGGCTCTCCCCCACGATCGTTCCCCAGCCTCCATGCCGACGCTCCACCCGGTCGCCCCGGCCGATCCCTTCGGTGCGACCGAGGACCATCGCCCGGGAGGCGTCCGCTGAGACGGCGATGACCTCTGCGGGCCGGCTGCCCCCCGCGGTGTCTATGGACACGGCGTCACCCACCCGGAGACGAAGTCCGCGGATGTCGACCTCGTTGCCGACGACACCGGCCACTCTGCCGGAGACCCGATGAAGTGGCGCGGCGTCAAGCACCGAGAACCTCCCGAAGGATCAGGAGCGCCGTCTGCCAGGTAAGGTCGGCATCACACCAATCGCCGACGATGCGGGACTCGCCCGCTCCCAGTGAGGGGTCGGCCATGACGGAGACCTGAGGCTCGTCGGCCAGGCCGGCGGTCACGTATTCCACCATCCCGGGAGCGACCCTGACCTCGAGCCGCTCCGAGTCCAGCTCGTCCAGGGCACGCCTGATCCGATCGACGAGACCCTCGGGTTCAGCGGGTAGATCCCCGACGACCTTCTCCACCAGATCCAGCGCCGTCTGCACCAACGAGGCGACCATCTCTTCCCGTAGGCGATGCATCTCTGAGAAGACTCCATCGACGGCGCGCCCGATCGACTCCGCGGCCGATGCCGCCTCGGCCACGATCTCTGCTCGTGCCGCCAACCTGCCCTCGTCGAAGCCCTCACGCCGCCCCTCGGCCCGGGCGTCGTCGAGCATCTCCTGCCACGAGGGGTCGACGAGTAGCGGGTCGGACAGGCCGACGAGACGGGTGACGTCGACCTCGGGGTCTCGAAGCACGCTAGCCAATGAGGTCTCCCGAGTCGCGCGAGATGACGATTTCGCCCGCATCGTCGAGCTCCCTGATGCGGGCGACGATCTCGGTCTGAGCGGCCTCCACGTCCCGGCGACGGACGGGACCCAGGAGATCCATCTCCTCGAGGAGTGTCTCCCGGGCCCGGGCCGACAGGTTGCGGAGGATGGCCTGCTGCACGTCGGGGCGGACGCCCTTCATCGCCACCGCCAGCGTCTGGGTGTCGACCGCCTGGATCACGAGTTGGATCGACCGGTCGTCGAGGGAGGCGATGTCCTCGAACACGAACATCAGGGCGCGCACCTGCTCGGCGAGATCGGGGTCGACCTCCGCCAACCGGTCGAGGATCTCCCGTTCCGTCGCCCGGTCGGCGTGGTTGAGCACCTCCGCCAGGTCTTTGACCCCACCCCGACTGGTGGAGTCGGTGCGCGTCATGGAGCCAAGGCGGGCCTGGAGGGCGGTCTCGACCGTCTCGATCACATCGGGAGAGGTCCGGCCCATGCCGGCGATGCGCAATGCGACCTCCCGTTGCAGGTCCGGATCGAAGCCCGAAAGCACCTGGGCCGCGTAGGACGGGGTCTGATGGGCGAGCACCAGAGCAACCGTCTGGGGATGCTCCTCCTTGAGGAACTGGACGAGTTGGTCCGGGTCGACGTCCCGGAGGAAGGCGAACGGCCGTTCGGTGCGGGA
>JAGFIR010000191.1 GCA_024103415.1 Acidimicrobiales bacterium | reverse complement strand
AGTTGGTCAGGGCATGATGGCGACGAAACCCGACTGGGAACCGACATACACCTGGGTGTCGGCCACACCCTGGGTGTTGGAGTTGCGGATGTAGATCATCCCGTTGGACGGCCGGTAGACACCCACGGTGTCGATGCCATTGCCGTTCCAGTCCCCCGCCACCAGCTTGTCTCCGGGGTCTCCGAAGATGAACTGGAAGTGGGCGATGCCCGTCGAGTTCGAATTCCGGAAGTACACGAGGCCGGTGGACTCGCGATGGAGGCCGATCGTGTCCACGCCGTCGCCGTTGAAGTCGCCCACGAACGGCTTGTCGCCCGGATTCCCGAACTGGAAGGAGTAGTCGGCCCTCCCCAGTCCCTTGTCGTTGGATCCCAGGCGATTGATGATGTAGAAGCGCTGCTCGGAAGGCCGGTAGATCGACACGGAGTCCTTCCCGTCTCCGTCGAAATCACCCGCCACAGGAATGTCGCCCGGGTTGCCGAAATAGAACGAGATGTCGGCGACACCCTGGGTGTTCGAGTTCCTCAGGTACACATACCCGTCGGAACGGCGATAGAGGCCAAGCGTTTCCACACCGTCACCGTCCCAGTCACCGGTGAAGGCGACGTCGCCGGGGTTGCCGAAATAGAACGACTTGATGACCTTGCCCAGACCCCCGGCGGCGTACTCGAAGATCTGGAAGCGTCCACCGGCGTCCTGGACCGCGGTGGTCGAGCACTTCTCACCCTTCGGGCACAGGTTCTTGCCCGGCGGCTGATGGAGGGTGAGCGGGCCCTTCTGGAACCACGACGTCAGCGGCCACTGATAGGCGGTCGAGCTGCGCAACATCCCGTCCTGCCAGCCCTTGTTGACGGTGTTGGGGATCCAGACCCGCCAGTCGGTCTCGCCTGGCCTCCCGGTGTTGTTGAAGTTGAAGTAGATGATCGCGACCACGTGGGGATGTGACGACGCCCAGGAGAACATGTCGCGGATCCACTGGTCCTTGGTCGCGCTGGGCCATGCAGCGGTCTGGGCGATGACCAGGGGCTTCGTCGGGTACTGCGCGGCGAGTTGGTCGATGATGCCCCCCATCACGTCTTTCACCGAGCCCCCGTTCGACCAGCGGTATGCCGATATCCCGATGACATCCACGACATCGTCACCCGGGTAGTAGTCGCCGATCGAGTAGCACTCCGACCAGCCGTTCGGAGCGAATGCGAAACGCACCTTGGTCTCGTCGATGCCACGGTTCCTGACGATGTTCACGATCCTGCGATAGGCCTGCTTGAAGGCCGTGGGGTTGCAGCCGTAGCTGGTCCAGCTGCCGTTCATCTCCTGGAGGGGCGCCAGCACCAGGCTGCGCCCGCCACCCTTGTTGAGGTAGAGGAGAAGATGGTCAACCCAATGGTTGATCTGGCCGTCCCAGGCTCCGCCGGCGATCGAGGCGGCCGAGGCTGGAATGCTCAAGTTGGCGAAAGGGGTCGCCTTTCCGCTCCACACCTCATCGAGCATCTCCCGCGTGTTCGACCACTGGCCGGGCAGCGCGGGGGCGCCTGCGTCTTCCCCGACGGAGTGGAAAGTGCCTCCGAAGGTGACCCGCTTGCCGGTGGCGTTGGCGAGGGCATTCAGATCCGACCCGGCGTGGAAGTCGTTCGAGTAGAGCCCGCCGTGGACGACACCGGCGGCCTGGGCCTCCGCGGCAGAGGCCGACGACGCAGGGACCCAGGGCGCGGCCGCCACGATCAGAGCGAGGAGTGAAACCGTCAGTCGACGCACCCTAGGTCTATCGGTCAACGACCGATTCGTCTTGATCCGGGACCTCGTCGTGTTGTCCATGATGTGACCTCCGGGTCGACTTCGTCCGGGCCGCCCACAGCCCCAGGACGAACCAGAGGACGGGCTCGAAGAGAACCGTCTGCGTCAGGGTGGCCACACCGACCACCGCCAACGCTGGTGTCACAACCTCTCCCGGTCTGCCGGCGAGTCGCCAGCAGACCCCCAACACGACGCCGAAGCCGAGTAGACCGAGCAGACCGGTCTCTGCCGCCAGTTGCAGCCAAAGGTTGTGCGGTTCCTGGGTGCCTTGTTCTGCCCATCCTGTTCCGAGGCCCGTACCCCTGACCGGCGAGCCGACAAACCTCTCCCAGTACAGGGGCCACACCTCCAGCCGGTTGTCGCCCGGGTCGAGGCCCGGGACGACATCCTCCTCGTCGACTTCTATCTGACCGAGGACGACCAGATTCACCAGACGGAAGAGGACCGATGTCTCCATGTCGTTACCGACGCCCTCGGGGTCCGAAAGGAACATGGCGGTGAGGATCAGAGTCGCCGCCAGGGCAGCTCCTCCTAGAACCTTCGCTGTGCGCCGCCAGTCGCCCCGTCGTGACAGCGACAGTGCAGTCACTGCGACGAGCAACCCGATCCACCCGGTTCGCGACAGGGTGAGCACGGTGGCCGATGCCAGACCACCGAGCACCAGTGCGCCGAGCCACCGGGGCCCGGTGACGATGCCCCTGAGCCACGCCTGACCGGCCAGGACGAACCACACGTTGGTCCACAGCGCCGAGTAACCGGGGTCCTGGTGCCAGCTGGTGAGAGCGACGAACCCTTCGACGTAAGCGATCTTGTTGACCCGGTCGACACCGGGCAGATCGTTGATCGCCTCCACCAGGGGTGCGCCGAACACACCGTTGGTGATCAGGCCGAAAATCAACCCGGTGGCGGCCATGGCCGCTCCGGACCAGAAGACGACGCGGAGGAGCGACTCGATGTCGACGGCGCGTCTCGCGGTGACCAGGAACAGCAGCCCGCCCGCCGCAAGGGCCAGCACCAGTCGCCAGAACGTCGGGGGTGCGGCCGTGCCGGGCCAGGAGACCAGAACGGCGCCCACGAAGACTGCAAGAGCGGCGGAGGCCTGGGCGTTCCAGGGCCACCCTCTCCCGGTCAGGAGGCTCATCGCCGCCACGAGGACGAGCAGGATCAGCCAGGGCTTCCATGCCACCCAGGCGTCGAGGTAGACCGTGTGCAAGGGGAGCAGGAAGACGAGAACGCGGAAGCAGCGATCGATGATTCGGTCTAGAGCGTCGGTGTCGGTCACCTGCCCGGGAGGCTAGATCCTCCCGCCCACTCCTACCATCGTCTGCTGCCGCCTATCACCTGCACCGATCGTGATCGACTCTCGCCTGATCTTCGTCACCACAGAGCTTCAACCCGAGCTTCCCGGAGGAGCCGGTGTGCTGGTGGACAGCCTGGCGAGGCGCTTGGCACCCGGCCGCCCGGTGACGATCCTCCTCTGCTCGCCGGGATTGCCCGAGGTCCAGCCCCGCGAGGGGATCGAGATCGTCCGGGTGGTGATCGACGAACTCGACTTCATGGCTCGATCCCGCGCTGCTGGCGAGGCGCTGGCCCGGATTGCTCGTCCCGGTGATCGGGTGGAGTTTCAGGACTTCGAGGGCCTCGGCTACTTCGCATTCGCCAACCGATCGGGTCTCGGTCTCGAACGTGTGGTGATGACCGTTCGCTTCCACGGGCCGTTCGGTCTACTGGCGGAGGGAATGGACACCGCCCAGGACGACTGGGACATCCCGATCGCAATGGAACGCGAAGTGTTCGGCATGGCGGACCAGGTGTTGATCCCGGTGGCCGGCCACCGCGAGACGCTGATCGAGCGCTACGGCGTCGAGCCGGAACGGATCGTGGTGGCGCCCCCACCGGTCGACCCTCTTCCCCGGATCGCCAGTCGGGCCGGGGACCGACCCACCTTCGCCGTGGTCGGGAGGCTCGCCGAGGTCAAGGGCTCCCAGGACATCGTCGCCGCGGCCCTCGATCTCCTCGAGGAGGGATTGGACGTCGGGCTGCGCTTCGTCGGCGGGGACGGGTGGTCTCCCACGACGGGGACGACCATGAGTGAGCGTCTGCGGTCGATGATCCCGGACCAGCATGCGAGCGCCTTCGAGTTCCGCGAACCTGTTGATCGGTCTCGATTGCCGGAAGCGTTGGAAGACGTGACCGCGGTGGTGGTTCCGAGCCGCTTCGAGAGCTTCTGTCTCGCCGCGCACGAGGCAAGGTCGATGGGACTCCCGGTCATCGTTGTCGATCTGCCCGCATTCCGGGGCGTGCTCGATCCGGGGACCGGTGCCCTCGTCGTAGAGCCTTCCGTGGCCGGTCTGGCGGCCGGGATGAGGCGGCTGGCGACGGACCCCGACCTCGTAGCCGAACTGGCGTCGGCACCGACTCCGATCCTCGACGACCCGATGCTCCCCTATCTGGAAGACCCGGAACCGCGCCATCCACGTTCCCAGGCAGGTCTGGCGACAGCCGCCACCCAGCGGTTGGAAGCACTTCTTGCATCCAAGGAGCCGAGACCTCCGCTCCTTCGCCGGATCCTCCAGTCCCTGCCCGAGCCCGTGACCGCGGTCCTGCGTCGGGCGCCGCGATCCATCAAGGACCGGGTCAAGTCGGCGTCCGGATGGGATGAGGACGAGACATGGAGATATCGCCGGGAGGCAGAGCTCGCCCGACAGGATCGTCTCGCCGCCGTCACCCGGCGCATCAGGGCCGGTGAGTTCCCGGACGTCCCGGATCCCGATGTGACGGTCGTCATCCCGGTCCACGACGATGTCGACTATCTCGATGAGACCCTCGCATCGATCTACGAGCAGACCCACACCTCATGGGAGGTCGTAGTCGTCGACGACGGGTCGTCCGATCCGAAAGCGGTCGCCTACCTCGACTCGCTCCGCCGACGGCCCAGGCTGAGGCTGGTGCGCCAGGAGAATCGCGGGTTGCCGGCGGCGCGGAACGCAGGCATGAAAATCGCGCGTGGTCGGTTCTTCGTCCCACTGGACGCGGACGATCAGTTGGAACCGGAGTTCATGGCGCACATGCTCGCCGCTCTCGAGTCTCGTCCCGATGCGGCGTACGCCCACTGCTACGCCCGACTCCACCATGACGTGGACGCCGTGTGGGTGACCAGGCCGTTCAACCCGTACTGGCAGTTGCTCGGGAACGGAGTGGTGGGATGCGTGTTGCTGCGGCGCGAGGCATGGGAACAGGTCGGCGGGTACGACGAAACGATGACCCTCGGCAACGAGGACTGGGAGATGTGGCTCCGGCTCATGGCGAACGGCTGGGACCAGGTCCACGTGAGAGAGGTCCTGTTCAAGTACCGCAAGCACGGGATCTCGATGAGTGTGCGCACCGAGGCCCGCTTCGAGAAAGGGCGCCGCATGGTGAGGGACCGGCACCCGGAGCTGTACTCGCAGGAGTCCATGCGCAGGTCGAAGACCGTGTGGTACCCCCTGATCACCATCGTGTCGGACTCTGCTCCCCCCGGAGATCCGGATGTGGAGGTCGTGGGCGCGGAGGAGGATCTCGAGACCACCTGGGGCAAGTTCGTCGTCGACCTCAGGGGCATCGAGCCGATCCCTCTGGGCACGATCCTCGAAATGGCCGCGCTCCTCGAAGCCGACCCGGGCGCTCGAATCGTCTCGAACAGAGGGTCCCCACCCATCACAATGATCCGGCGCTGGGCCCTCCACGACCCCGACTCGGGGCACGAAAGCGCTCTGATCCACGGCAGTGACCTGCCCGGCCCGGAGACCAGCCTTCCCGGATTCGTGCCCAGAGCGGGGTGGTCCGTCCCTGGCGAGATCGAGGAGCCGAACATCCCTGTGCATCGACAACCGCCCGAGGAAGCAGGCTTGATCCCGGACGTGACCAAATGGTGAAGTTCTATTTGAAGAAGATCCTGAGACCGCTGATCCCGGACCGGTTGATGGCCAGGATCCGGATGCGACAGCATTCCAAGGATGTCCGCTGGAACGTCGACGTCTTCCCGCTCGACTCGCGGCAGGCGGGCAGATGGCGGGACTCGACCCCGGACACGTACCGGGTCCGCCTCGACCGTCCGGCCGGGACACCCCGTGACGACGTCGAGGTGATCGTCGATCCCGCCTTCCCGACACCGGAGGACGTTCGTGATCTGGCAGTTCGGCTCCTGGCCGATCCATGGTTGGGGGCGGTGGCGGCGGGAGAGGTCGACCCACCACGCATCACCGACAGGAGACGTTCCGAGCCAGCCGTGGGCCCGCGCTCGATCGCCGTTCGCCCCTCCGTCCTCGAGGAGGTCGGAGGGGTCCCACCAGGTGAGCATCCGCTGCCCGCGCTCCTCCAGAGGATTCGCGACGCCGGCCACCCGTACGGTCTGATCCCACTTCCGAGGACTGGTGCGCCCACGGTGCGATCCGACCCGATCGACCTTCATCCCGTGCTGGTGCTGACACTCGTCCCGATGCACGACGTCGGCGGCGGGGCCCGCAGCACCCAGATCGCTCTCGAACTGGTCCGCCAGGGCTACCACGTGACGCTGGTCTCGCTCTATCAGGCTCAGGAATCCGTCGACCTCGGTCTCCGGTTCGTGCACCCGGACCTCGAACAACACCACGCCGGGAGGTTCGATCCACACCACCTCATCGCACGTTGCTCACGGAGGGGAACGGTCCTGGTCGAGGGACCGGCTGAGGACTTGGTCGAACTGGCGGAGCTGTTCAAGTCGGCCGGGTGGGAGGTGGTCTACGACATCATCGACGATTGGTCCGACCCCGCCCTGGGTGGTGACTGGTTCGAGGAGGATGTCGAGGAGCGCCTTCTCACCATCGCAGACCGTGTGGTGGCGTCTGCGCCGGACCTGGTGGAGCGTGCCCGCCGATTGGGCAGGAGCGCCGACCTCGTGCCCAACGCCGTCAACGTGGGGCTCTTCGGTGTCGGGCTCCCCGAGCGCCCCAAGGACCTCCCGGAGGCCGAGACGCTCATCGGCTATCACGGATCTCTGTACGGCGACTGGTTCGACTGGTCGGCCCTTCGGGCCGTGGCGGAGGCGTTCCCGGATGCCGCCGTGGTCGTCATCGGCGACGACAAGGCTCCCCGGCCCGCCATGCCCGACAACGTGCATTTCCTCGGCTTGAAGCCACAGACGGCTCTCCCGGCATATCTCCAGCGATTCGACGTGGGGATCATCCCGTTCAAACTCAACGACACGACCCATGCGGTCAGCCCCCTCAAGGCGTTCGAGTACCTCGCGTC
>JAGFIR010000176.1 GCA_024103415.1 Acidimicrobiales bacterium | reverse complement strand
AACTGGCGGAGGGGGCCCGTCTCCCCTCCGCCCGGGACGTTGCGGAATCCCTCGGGGTCAACCTGCACACGGTGCTCCACGCCTATCAGGTGCTCCGGGAGGAGGGGCTGGTCGAGATGCGGCGGGGCAAAGGCGCCACCGTCACCGGCCAGGCCGCCGCCATGGCATCGTTGGCGGCCGACGCCGACCAACTCCGCCGCAAAGCCCAAGCCCTGGGCGTCTCCGACGAAGCCCTAGCGGCCCTGATCAGGGGCCGGTGACCCGGCTCCTCCTGCAGGAGAGAAGGCTCGGGACGACCGCTCTAAGGATTAGTCCCCTGCGACGAAAAGCACCGCTCTAAGGATTAGTCCCCCGCGACGAAGGAGCGGGGAAGGCACCGCTCTAAGGATTAGTCCTCCGCGAGGAAGGAGCGGGGAAGGCACCGTTCTGAGGATTGGTCCTCCGCGAGGAAGGAGCGGGGAAGGCACCGTTCTGAGGATTGGTCCCCCGCGACGAAGGAGCGGGGAAAGGCACCGCTCTGAGGATTAGTCCCCCGCGACGAAGGACCGGGGAAAGGCACCGCTTTAAGGATTAGTCCCCCGCGACGAAGGAGCGGGGGAAGGTACCGCCGGCGAAGCGCAGCGGAGCCGGGGGTAGGGGGGTTTGGTTCCCACCCACGGGAGTAAGTGAGCTGAACAGGGTCGGTGTCATAACTCGGCGGGCCTGGATGCTCTATAACGGTGTGCATGTCGATTGGCCGGCCGTGACAACCTCCGAATCCGGGTTCGACGCCTTCTTCCGGGAGGTCGAACCGAGGGTCCGGGCTGCACTGTGCTCGGCGTACGGAGCCGATGTGGGCGCCGAGGCCGCCGCTGAGGCGCTCGCCTACGGGTGGGAGGCCTGGGAGCGTCTTTCCGGCATGCGAAACCCGGCCGGGTACCTGTACAAGGTGGGCCGCGACCGGGCGCGGCGGATCAGATCGCGTCAGGGTCGCAGCCTCCCCTTGTTCCGAGGCGTGGTTCCCCTCGAGGACACGTGGTTCGAGCCGGGTCTGCCGGCTGCCCTGGAGCGGCTCAGTGAACGTCAGCGGTCCGCGGTGATCCTTCGCCACGGCTACGGGTGGACTTTGGCCGAGGTGGCCGAAGTGTTGGGGGTCAGCGTGCCCACGGTGCAGAAGCACACCGATCGCGGGTTGGAGCGATTGCGACGAGAACTGGGGGTGGACCGATGAGCAACGACCTCGAACAGCAGTTGGCCGCCTTCGCCCGGGCCCTCGAGGCGCGATCCGACCAGACGGAGAAGTACACGGCTTCGCCCCAACCACCCAAGCACCGTGCTGGCCTCGGTGCATTGGCGATGGCCGGAGTCGCCGTCGTGCTGCTGGTGGTCCTGCCCATCGTCTTCTTCAAACCTCCGGAGGGCGCTTCTCCGACGAGCACGTTGCTGACGCCCACGACAATGCCGCCCACCACGTGGGTCCCCACCACTGAACCGACCGCATCGGTAATCCCGGGCGAAGGATGGGCCATTCTCGGGTCGACTGGCATCACCGCGTCAGATGGCACCGTGATATGGGCAGGGAACGGCACCGGTCGAGGCCGTCTCGTCCGTGACGGCGGCGGCGGTCTCGTGTTCACCGATTCAAAGGGTCTGTGGTGGATGCCGGGCGACACGACGGAGCCGCACCTCGTGGCCGAAATATCCGGTGAGCTGATCGAGGTCATACCCACCTCGGCCGGGCCTGTGGCTCGAATCGGTTCGTGTCCCTCCACATTCGTCAATCTCACCGACGGCGGCGGGGCCCCTGAACGCCTGGGGCGGATCAACGTGAACTGCGAGACTGGGGATTGGGGTCAGGTGGGTCGGTACGACCTCTACGAGGACCCTGACGGGCTGATCTGGCTCCACATCATCGAGTTCGACATGACGACCGCCTGGATTCCGGTTGGCGGCCCAAGCTACCCCTCGGTTCGTGTCGAAGACTTCGATGGCGGCCGCGTACTCCTTTCCCGCCGCCAGGGCGACTTAGACGACCCGCCGGACGACCTCTGGTTGGTGGACCTCCACGACGTGAGCGTCGTCGAGATTCCATTTCACCGGGACGAACACACCGGTGCGGCACTCCTCGGGCCGGACGACACAGATCTGCCTGCACCCTGGGAGCCCAGCCTGGAACCGCCGCACCGGGGCGACCGGACGGACTTCTTCGACCGGTTACCAGTGGAGCTCAGGATCGACGTGCAAGCCGAGGTGGAAGCCGATGAGGGGACATGGCTGTTGTCCCGCCCAAGTTCGGAGCTCTCGAACCTCAGCGGAGCGTGGGGATGCCGCGTGCCGGGAACCGACTGGTGCACCCTCGAGTACGGCGAGGTGTTGCTCCTCGACGCATCCGGCTCGATTGTCGGGTATGTCCCGATGCCAACCGTGCCTCCGAAGTGGATCGCGGTCGGGGAGGAGTACGTCTACGCGGGTGCAGTCGGGGACGGTGCGCTCCCGGACTCCACATTGGTTCGAATCGACCGGGAGACGATGGAATGGTCCGTCGTCGTATTCGAGGCCGACGAGCCCTACGAGTGGGCCATGCCGCAGGAATGGATCGTGATTCCGATGGACGACCCTCGTCAGGCGTTGTTGGCCCAGATGGTGAGGGTCGATCCGTTCGAGGGTGGTAATGCGGTCGAATCGGTGATCGGTCCCCGGTATGTCGACCTGGCAGCGGTCGACGAGTTCATCGACGGGGTCGTCGGCGATTAGTCCCGCCGGCGCTTGAGGACCGGGTCGGTCTCTTTCAGACGTTCGATGACCTCCGCCTCCTCGCCATGTTCGGACGGCCGGTAGAAGGCCTCGGCCGGCACGCCGTCCGGGAAGTACTGCTGCTCGACCACGCCCTCCGGATGATCGTGCGGGTAGTCGTAGCCCTTCCCATGGCCCAGCTGCTCGGCCCCTGAGTACCCGGTGGAGCGGAGGTGGGTGGGGACAGAGGGCGTCGGCCCCTCCTGGACCGATCGCCGGGCGGCGCTCATCGCCCGGCCGACGCTGTTCGACTTCGGTGCTGTCGCCAGATAGATCGTGGCGTGGGCCAGGTGGTAGGCCGCCTCGGGCAATCCGACGTAGGCCAGTGCCTCCGACGCCGCCACGGCCACCTGGATTCCGTTGGAGTCGGCCATGCCGATGTCCTCAGAGGCGAGGATGATGAGGCGTCGGGCGATGAACTCGGGGTCTTCGCCGCCTTCGAGCATGAAGAACAACCAGTAAAGGGCGGCATCGGGATCGGAGCCCCTCACCGACTTGATGAACGCGGAGATCACGTCGTAGTGGCTGTCGCCGGCGCGGTCGTAGCGGACGATCCTCCGCTGGAGGGCTTCGGCGACGTCCTCGAGTGAGATCTCCTTGCGACCGGCTGCCTCGGCCATCCGAGCAGCCACCTCTAGCGAGTTGAGCGCCTGGCGGGCGTCGCCGCCGGTGCGCACGCCGAGCTCCTCGGCGGCTTCATCCGAAATGGTGAGTCCGGCACTTCCCAGTCCGCGTTCGGTGTCGGTCAGTGCCGTCTCGACGAGCTTGCGGAGGTCTTCCGGGGCGAGGGGCTCGAGGCGGAAGAGTGTCATCCGGCTCATCAACGGGGTGTTGACCTCGAAGAACGGGTTCTCGGTGGTGGCACCGATGAGGGTAACCGTGCCGTCCTCGACGCCGGGCAGGAGGGCGTCCTGTTGGTTCTTGGCGAAGCGGTGGATCTCGTCGAGGAAGAGGACGGTGCGACGTTCCTGGGTCATCAGCCGTTCCCGGGCGCGTTGCAGAATCTCCCGGACGTCCTTGACGCCTGCCGAGGTCGCCGAGAGGGTGGCGAACTCGGCGTCGGCGTGGGATGCGACCAGCCGGGCGAGGGTGGTCTTCCCGGTTCCTGGGGGTCCCCAGAGCAACATCGAGACGGGGCGGCCGGACTCAACGATCCGGCGGAAAGCGGAGTTCGGCCCGAGCAGTGCGGGCTGGCCGACCACCTCGTCGATCCGGCGGGGGCGCATCCGTGTGGCCAGTGGCGCGCCCTGAAGGGCGAGATCCTCAGCCCGGGCCGAGAAGAGATCGGTCATCGCCCTGACGGTACCCGCGGGTCCGCTCCCCTGAACAAAGTGAGGACCCGTGCGGAGTCGGGTCGCGCAAAGGATTTCTCCCCCATGGAGCGGTTAGCGGAGTGGGGGAGTGGCACGAAGTGCCGAGGGGGCGCGGTCCGCAGGACCGCAAGGGATCCACAGTGGTTTCCCGGCCCGCTTCGCTCGCGTCGCCGGCGCTGGAGGTGTTGTTGGTGGGAGCGACTGCCCCCTATCTTCCGCCTCACTACGTTCGGCGGCAGGGACCTTCCCCCTTCGCCTACGGCTCAGGTGCCTGTTGTGGGTCGAACATATGTTCGATAAGATGTCCGGCCCGGATCAGCGGAGAAGTCAGTGGGCATCGAGGAGATAACCAGGACCCCTCTCATCGAGAGGGTCGAGGAGCGTCTCCTCGAGCTGAGCCCGGGCCGGCTCGTCGAACTGGTGGGTGAGCCCGGTGGCGGGCTGACCCGTCTCGGCATGCGGATGCTCGCCGAGCACTCCCGTATAGCTCCTGTGGTGGTGGTGGACACGCGGGGCTGGGTCTCGCCTGCAGCGGCGTGGGAGGCCGGGGTGGACCCGGAGAGACTTGTGGTGGTCCGCTGTCCCGATCCCCAACTCTGGCCCAAGGTGACCGCCGCCCTCCTCGAAGGGGTCCGGGCCATCTACACGGAGGTGCCGCTGCGCTTCCGGGAACAGGACATCCGACGGCTCGCCGCCCTCGCCCGCGCCCGCCGCGCCGCGGTGGCGATGCGGTCCACCGGGCCGGGGCTTCCCGGTGGCGTCGCCCATCTCCGGCTGCGGGCGATCGGGGTCACATGGGAGGGGGCCGAGCAGGGGCACGGGAGGTTGGGACGCCGTCGCCTCGTGATCGAGGCCTCCGGCAAGGGAGTGGCGGGCATTCCCCGGATCATCGAGGTGGAGGATGAGGGCACGGACGCTTTGCGCCTGGTTTCCAATGTGGTCGTTGACCAGGCCCGACGCGCCGTCGGGTAGACCGGTACTGGTCGTCGATGATCGGGTGACCGGGGCGACACCCGAGGTGCTCGCCGCAGGGGTCACCCTGGGGATGCCCCGACGCGAGGCGGAGGCGCTTGCCACCTTCGCCACCATCCTGGAGCGCGACCCCGGTGAGGAGGCCCGCCGGTTCGAACAGGTCGTCTCCGCGATCGAGGAGCTGGTGCCCCGGGTGGAGCCGGTCTCACCCGGGCTGCTGTATGTCCCGGTCGACGGCGCCGTCCGCTACTACGGCGGTGAGGCCGAACTGGCCGATCGGATCGCAAAGGAGCTCGACCGGATCGCGGGCGGTCGCATGGGCGGGGATGCCCTGGTCGGTGTCGCCGACGGGCCGTTCGCGGCGCGCTGGGCTGCCGCGTCGGCAAGGGTGGGGGAGCCCCTGATCGTCGCCGACACCGTCGCGTTCCTGTCCGGCCTCGATCTCGCCACCCTCCGGGAGGAGATGGGTGGCGACGAGATGGTCCACACCTTCAAGTGGCTCGGGGTCGCCACGCTCGGCGACCTGGCCAACCTGCCCAGGGACGCCCTGGCCAGCCGGTTCGGGAACGACGGCGTCCTCGCCCATCGTCTCGCCAGTGGTGAGGACCGCCCCGTCGATCCACGGGAGATCCCCGAGGACCTCACGGTGGTCATGGAGTTCGAGGAGCCGCTGGAGACCCTGGACTCGGTCGCCTTCGCCGGCAGGGTGCTGGCCGAGAGGCTGAGCAGGGGTCTGCGACAGAAAGGTGTCGCTCCCCACGCCATCGTGATCACGGTCCGGTCCGCACAGGGGGACGAGCGTCAGCGGGTCTGGCGGTCCGCCGACCCGTTCAGCGAACGGTCCATCTCCGAGCGGGTGTGGTGGCAGTTGCGGGCGTGGGTGGAGGGGCCGGGGATCCCCGGGGGCATCGCCATGCTCGCTATCGCCCCGTTCGACCTGTCGGGGGAGGGGCGTCAACTCGGTCTCTTCTCGGACGAGTCGAATCTGGCGGAGACGGAGCGGGCGCTGGCCCGGGCTCAGGCTCTGCTCGGCCCCGACCAGGTGCTGCAGGGGCGGCCTCAGGGTGGTCGGTTGCCGGGGGAGCGGGTCAGCTGGAGTCGTTGGGGGGAGGAGCCGGCGAAACCGGACCGGGATCCGTCTGCGCCATGGCCCGGTGCGACCCCTTCGCCCAGCCCCGCGTTGGTCCTCGACCGGGCCACCCCGCTCGAGATCGAATGGGACGGCGGGATGCCCTCCCGGGTCCGTCTCGGGTCGCGGTGGGAGCCGGTGCTGACCTGGAGCGGACCGTGGCGGCTGACGGGGCAGTGGTGGAACGGCCGCCCCGACGCCGACCGCTATCAGATCGTCACGTCGGTGGGGGCGATCCTGTGCGTGGTCAGCAACGGCCGCGCCTACCTGACGGCCGTCTACGACTGAGCCCTACCTGATCAGTCCCCCAGCCGGAGGCTGGGGGGAAGGTACCGCCGGGCGACTCAGGATCAGTCCCCCAGCCGGAGGCTGGGGGAAGGTACCGCCGCCGAAGCACGGCGTAGCCGGGCGGAGAGCGGGGGTAGGGGGAAACGTCGACACACCCCTTCCCATCGTCCGATCCGCCACGCACGCTTGTCATGTGGAACCTCTCGAGCGAACCGAGCGGGCGCGGCAGATGCGCCGAGCCATGACCCGGGAGGAGACGCTCCTCTGGAAGCATCTGCGGGGAAACGCTCTCGGCGTGAAGTTTCGACGCCAGCATCCGATCGGGCCGTACTTCGTCGACTTCGCATGCATCAAGGCACGGCTGGTGGTGGAGGTCGACGGGAGCCAGCACCTCGAGTCGGCCTACGACCTGGCCCGGGACAGATACTTTCGTCGTCGGGGTTGGACCGTCCTCCGCTTCTGGAACGAAGACGTTTGGGAGAACATCTTCTGGACGGTGTTCCGGATACGCGAAGTGCTGGCAGAGCGAGTGCCAGGGTTGGAACCGCCGCGGGAGAGGTGACGGTCGTTACCCCCTACCCCCGGCCTGCGGCCGGCGGTACCTTCCCCCACTTCGTGGGGGACTGATCCGGTAAGTATCACGTTGCCCCCTACCCCCGGCCTGCGGCCGGCGGTACCTTCCCCCACTCCCTTCGGTCGTGGGGGACTTATCGGGAGGTCAGAAGGACGTTTTGCCTCCCATGGACGTGACCCGGTTGGCGATCAGGTCCTGCACCCGGTCGCGGAGTGCGGTGACGTCGGCCTGACCCATTCCCTCTGTGGAGATAGCCGGGTCCACCACGACCCGGATCGTGCCGCCACGGACCCACGGCTGACCGGGCGTGAACGCCTCGTAGCTGCCATGGATGGACAGGGGGAGGATGGGCAGACCCGCTGCGATCGCCATCGTGAAGGCCCCCTTCTTGAAGGGCCGCATGAGGCCGTTGCGGGGGCGGGTGCCCTCGGCGTAGATGATCAGGCTCCGCTTCTTGGCGATGAGATCCTTCGCCTGGCGGTTGACCTCGGCATGGATGGCGGAGCGGGCGTCACGATCGACCTCGATGATCCCGACCGCCCGCATCCCCTGGGCGAGGATGGGGACCCGGAACAACTCCTTCTTGGCCAGGTACCGGATCGGGAGCCGGACTGCGAGGAAGCACGCCATGATGTCCAGGCTGGAGAGGTGGTTCGCCACCACCACATAGGACTGTGACGGGTCGACGTTCTCCTGGCCTTCGATCTCGAGCTTGGTCCCCGAAGCGATCAGCCACGCCCGGCTCCAGCCCCGGATGACCCTCTCGATCCAGGGCGAGGTGTCGTTGATGAGGGCGATCACCACCACCAGGAACGCACCGATGATCGTTGCGATCACGCC
>JAGFIR010000168.1 GCA_024103415.1 Acidimicrobiales bacterium | reverse complement strand
CGGACGATGGAGATGCTGGAGCAGGTGACCAAGTACGCGGACGCCGGTCTGGTCGTGGTCACCCACGACCCTGCGGTTGCGGAGCGCTGCGATCGCCAGATCGGCATCCTCGACGGCCGCATCGGGGTGGCGGCATGAGGCAACTGTTGGGCATTGCCCGGTCCCTGTTGCGCGGCGGCGGCAGGCGGACCCTTCTCGACCTGGCGCTCACCGTCTTCGGGGTGGCGATCCCGGTTGCGGTCACCTTCCTCGTTCTGGGAACGATCGCCGGCTTCTCGGACCGGGAGGACCGAACCGCATGGCGCGAGCCCACCGAGGCCTCGACCGGAGAGGCGACGGCGCTGCAACGTCTCGTCTACCACCCGTGGCAGGGAAAGCGGGTGGACGTCGTCGAGCTCAGGGAGATCGCACCAGGGACGCCCCCACCTCCGGGAATGGACCGCATGCCCGGCCCGGGAGAGATCTGGGTGTCGCCCGCACTGGCCGGGGCCCTCGGTGGCGACACCCGCCGGTTCGAGGAGCGCCTCGGGGGCGAAATCGCAGGCATGCTCGGTGCCCCGGCACTGGCTCATGAGGCGGACCTCGTCGCGGTCGTCGGCAACCCGGCCCTGGAGCCATCGGGGGAACGATTGCCGTTCGACCATCGCGTGATGGGTGGCTTCGTCAGCTCGGATGTCATCCCCGTTGCCGGATTCGCCACGGAGGGATCCGATCCGGGCCTGCCCGCGGATTACCGGCTGGCCGCGCTGGTGGCCGGTGCCCTGCTCGTCGCCCCGTCCATGACCCTGGTCGGCGCTGCGGTCCGGCTCACCGCCGCACGCCGGGGAAGGAGGCTGGCGGCACTCCGTCTGGCCGGTGCGACCGCGGGCGAGGTGCGTGTCATCGCTGCAGTGGAGACCCTGGTCGGCGCCGTCGCGGGCTTGGTCCTCGGCTGGGGGCTCTCGGTCGTGGGAGCGATGCTCGCTTCCCGGGTCTCGCTCGCAGGCGGCCGTTTCGACTGGTCGGACCTGCTGGCTCGCCCGGTTGCGGTGGCGGCGGTGGTCCTGGTGGCGCTCCTGATCGCACTGCTCTCCTCGATGATCGCCCTGCGCGATGTGGCAGCGTCGCCTCTCGGTGTGGTCAGGCAGACGAGGGGCCGGCGGCCGGGCTGGATGAGGGTCCTGGTCATGCTCGGAGCGTTCGCTCTCCTGTTCGCCAGCATTCCCCTCGCCCGCGGCACCGGTGCCGGCTGGGTGATGGTGCCGGGGATCGCCGCCATCATCCTCAGCATCGCCACGGTGGGCCCCCTGTTCACCTGGGCCCTGGGGAGGATCGGCGTGGCCGTGGCGAGGGGGCCGCGCAGCCTCATGGCGGGCCGGCGGCTGATGAGCGACCCCGGCGGGAGCTTCCGGCCCACAGCGGGGATCGTGCTCATCTCGTTCGTGGCGGGGTTCATCCTCGTCGGGATGGCGAGCATGCCCGACACCGAGGGGGACCGGCCCACCTATATATACGGGGCGACCGTCGGGCAGGTGCCGGTGGAAGAAGAGGTCGTGGACGCTCTGGTTTCCATCCCCGGCATCGAGATCGACGAGGACGCCGGGTCCGTCCGCCTGCCCGTGGGCACCGATCTCGAGGAAGGGCGGGATCTGCTGGCCGGTGTGATCGGAGCGCTGCCGATCACTGCCGAGGAGATGGATCACGACCTCCGGGTCTTCGCCGCCGATCTGAGGAAGGGGACCGGTGTCGTGGTGCTGATCGCACTCGTCCAGGCCGCATTCGCCACCGGTGTCGGCGCCGCCGGCTCGATCCTCGAGCAGTCCAACACCCTGGCCGCTCTCAATCTGGCCGGCACCCCCATGGGAGCGCTCCAGTCGGCTCGAGCGCTACAGGCAGCCGCGCCCATCACCCTCGCTTCGGGTGTGATGGTGTTCCTGGGAGTGCTGGCAGGCGGGGCGACCATTCTCGGGGCCACGAGCCGGGTGTCCCCGGTGGTGCCAGCTCTGGCGCAGGCCGGGCTGGTCGTCATGGGTGCGGTCGCGGCCGGGTTGCTCGGCACGGCGCTCACCCGACCGGTCCTGGCGCAGGTGATAGCGAGACCGCTGGCCGAACGCTGACGGAAGGGGTCGAGGCGGCCGCGGCACCGTATGATCGACACGTGAGCCGCGGCCGTCTCAACATGCCCGACGGGCTCGCCCTCTTCCGAGTGGTGATGACCGTCCCGATCATGTCCTTCGTCCGGGCGGACGAGATCGAGGGGCACTACTACATCGCCGCCGCCCTGTTCGCGGTGACGGCGCTGACCGACTATCTGGACGGATATCTGGCGCGCCGGAGCACGGGGGGAACCGTCCTCGGCGCCTTCCTCGACACGACCGCCGACAAGATCCTCGTGACGGGGACGCTGCTGGCTCTCGTGTCGGTCGACCACGTCTCGGTGTGGCCGGCGGCGGTGATCGTGTTCCGGGAGTTCACGGTGATGGCCCTGCGTGGCGTGGTGGCCCAGGGTGGCGGTCTGGTCAAACCCTCCACCTGGGGCAAGGCCAAGGCGGTGACCCAGTACCTGGCGCTGTTCCTCGCCTTCCTCAGGCTCCCGGAGAAGTGGGGGCCGTGGTATCTCGATCAGTACGTGATGGCGATCGCGGTCATCGCCACCATCGGGTCCATGTGGGGTTATCTGACGGCCTTCTGGCAGGTGATCCGCTCCGAGCCCGCCCACGCCGACCGGACGTGAAGGTCGCGGTCACCGGCGGAACCGGGGTGGTGGGCACCGCTCTGGTCGCGGCATTGGTTGCCGAGGGTCACGATGTCTCGGCCCTTGTGCGGGAGGGCTCCGCCCCGCATCCCGACGTCCGGCCCGTGCGCGGCGACCTCCTCGATCCGGAGAGCATCGATCACCTCACCAACGGAGCCGAGGTGGTGTTCAACGTCGCCGGCGTCAACGAGTTGTGTCCCCGGCGGCCGGACATCATGTGGCAGGTGAACGTGGTCGGGACGCGCAACGTGCTCCGGTCTGCCGTCAGGTCCGGGGTGAGACGGGTCGTGCACACTTCCTCCGCAGTCACCATCGGCGAGGCGAAGGGGGAGGTCGGCACCGAGCGCACCGTCCACGGTGGTCGTCATCTCTCCCACTACGCCCGCACCAAGACGGAGGCGGAACGGCTGGCGCTGGCCTTCGAGGGCTTGGAGGTCGTCGCCGTGAACCCGTCTTCCGTCCAGGGGCCGGGGAGGGCAACCGGCACCGGCAAGATCCTGCTCGCCTCTGCCCGCGGCCGTCTTCGCCTCGCCGTCGACACCGTGTTCTCACTGGTGGACATCGAGGACTGCGCCCGGGGGCACATCCTGGCGGCGAGTCGCGGCGAGCCCGGTGAGCGGTACATCCTCAGCGGGGCGACCCTGAGCACCGCCCGGGCCATAGAAGTGCTGGAGCTGGTCATGGGGCCGCTCCCGCGCCCCACCTTCCTCCCGGACTGGGTGCTCCCGGTCGCCGGTGCGATCGGCTCCCTCCTCCCACTGCCGGTCCCGGTCTGTGCGGAGTCGGTCCGGGTGGCGCGTCACGGCCACCGGCTCGACGGCAGCCGCGCCACCCGCGAGCTCGGGCTCACCTACACACCGATCGAGGAGACCTTCCGCCGCACGGTCGACTGGTTCCGGGAGAGCGGGCTGCTCTGACTCCGGTCTGGTGGACGGGAACCGCCGGTAGCATCGACAGCCCGGGATGACCGCCCCCCTCGCGCCACTGCTCAGCCGCTGGCACAGCGCACCCGCCCCCGACATGGGATCCGTGTGGGCCGTGCCGCCCGGCGCGCGCGCCTACGCGATCGCGGGGTTGGCCGAGCGTCTCGGGACCGGGGTCCTCGTCATCACCCCGGGCGAGAACGAGGCCCTGGATCTGGTCGAGGATCTCGAGCTCTTCCACGGCGACGTGCTCCTCTGTCCCGCCTGGGAGACGCTTCCATTCGAGCACGTCTCACCGAACATCTCGACGATGGCTGCCCGGGCCGAAGCCCGGCACGCGCTGGCGGAGAACCGCCCGGTCATCGTGGTGGCGTCCGTGCGGAGCGCCGTGCAACGCGTGAGCCCGTCGTCCGTCGCCCCGGTGCAACTGAGAAAGGGCGACGTCCGTGTCTTCGAGGAGCTGGTGCGGGAGCTGGCGTCCCTCGGCTACCAGCGCACCGATCGTGTCGAGGCCAGGGGAGAGATGGCGGTGCGCGGCGGCATCGTCGACGTCTTCCCCGCCCAGGGGCACCAACCGGTGCGCATCGACTTCTGGGGGGACGAGGTCGAGGAGGTCAGGGTCTTCTCGGTGGCGACCCAGCGCTCGGAACACCCGGTGGAAGAGATGGTGGCCTACCCGGCGCGGGAGTTGAGACCCGACGAGCAGGTGGCGGCGAAGGCTGCCGGCTTGCTCCGCACCGAGCCGTGGGCGGCTCACGCCTGGGAGAGGATCTCGCAGGGGCAGGTGTTCGCAGGGATCGAGTCGTGGTTGCCATGGCTGACCGACGAGCGGACCCTCGTCGACGAACTGGCGCCGGAGGCCCATCTCGTGGTCACGGACCCGACCCGTGCGGTGGATCGCTCCAGGGACCTGATGGAAGAGGAGGCCGAGCTCGCCTCGGCCCTGGCCCCGACCTGGGGCGAGATGGCGCCGCCGGCGGGGGAGCACCCCACTCTCTTCGGTGACCTGGAGCAGGCACTGGCCGAAAGACGTCACCTTCGCATGCCTTCGGCGCCGACGGGACCCGACGACCGGGTGTTCACCATTCGCTCCATCGATGCGACGCCCGGCGATCCCGAGTCGGTGGCCCGCGCACTCGCCAAGCTGGCCGCGGCCGGTGTGGCGACGGTCATCGCCATGGACGGCGAGCCGGCAGCCGACCGCGTGGCCCGGGTCCTCGCCGAGGAAGGCTTCGTCATCGAGCGGCTCGACAGTCTGGTGAACCCGAGATCGGCGGTCATCCCGATCGGCATCCACAACGGCTTCATCTCTCACGAGCTGGGGGTGGCGGTTCTCGGCGAGTCCGAGATCGCGGGCCGGCGGCGGTCCCACCGGCGCGCCGGGCGTGCCCCCGCCCCGGCAAGACAGCAGCTGCAGGACCTGGTCGAGGGTGACTACGTCGTACATCACCAGCACGGCATCGGCCGGTTCGAGGGCCTCGTCACCCGGACGATGGTCGGGGTCGAGCGCGAGTACCTGGTCATCTCCTACGCAGCGGGCGACAAGCTCTACGTCCCGGTCGACCAGCTCGCCGCGGTCAAGCGGTACACCGGCGGGGAGGCACCGCGTGTCTCCCGGATGGGCGGGCGAGACTGGTCGGAGCAGAAGAGCCGGGTCCGCAAGGCGGTGGCGGCGGTGGCCGCCGAAGTGGTTGCCCTCCACAGGCAACGGGCTTTCGCCACCGGACATGCGTTCTCACCCGACACTCCATGGCAACAGGAGATGGAGGCGGCGTTCCCGTACGAGGAGACGGCCGACCAGTTGACGGCCATCGAGGAAGCGAAGCGGGACATGGAGACCGACAAGCCGATGGACCGATTGATCTTCGGCGATGTCGGTTTCGGGAAGACCGAGGTGGCCATCCGCGCCGCCTTCAAGGCGATCCAGGACGGGAAGCAGGTCGCCATCCTCTGCCCGACGACGCTCCTGGCGCAGCAGCACCACCAGACCTTCTCGGAGCGCTTCGCCCCGTATCCGATCCGGGTCGAGGTCCTGTCCCGATTCCTCACTCCGAAGCAGCAGGCGAAGGTGGTCGGGGGTCTCGCCACCGGCGAGGTCGACCTCGTGGTCGGCACCCACCGTCTCCTGTCGGACGACATCTCCTTCAAGGACCTGGGCCTGCTCGTCATCGATGAGGAGCAGCGATTCGGTGTCGCCGCCAAGGACGGGCTGAAGCGTCTCAAGGTCGGCGTCGACGTCCTCACCCTGACCGCCACCCCGATCCCGAGGACCCTGGAGATGGCCCTCACCGGCATCAGGGACGTCTCGCACATCCGGACCCCGCCCGAAGACCGTCACCCGATTCTCACCTACGTCGGCCCCTACGACGAGCAGGCCGTGTCCGCCGCCATCAGACGCGAGTTGCTCCGTGAGGGGCAGGTCTTCTACGTCCACAACCGTGTGAGGTCCATCGAGCGAGCCGTGGCCCGTCTCCGTGAACTGGTGCCGGACGCCCGGTACGTCGTGGCCCACGGCCAGATGTCGGAGGGACAGCTCGAGCAGGTGATGCTCGACTTCTGGAACGGGGAGTACGACGTGCTCGTCGCCACCACGATCATCGAGTCGGGTCTCGACCTCCCCAAGGTCAACACGCTGATAGTGGAGCGCGCCGACCTGCTCGGCCTCGCCCAGCTCTACCAGCTGCGCGGCCGGGTGGGCCGCTCCAACCAGCGGGCGTACGCCTATCTCTTCCATCCGGCCGAGCAGACCCTCACCGAGGAGGCGCATCGTCGCCTCGAGGCCATCGGCGAGGCCACCGATCTCGGGTCGGGGTTCCAGCTCGCATTGAAGGACCTGGAGATCCGGGGTGCCGGCTCGATCCTGGGAGAGGTCCAGAGCGGGCACATCGCCGCCGTCGGCTTCGACCTCTACACGGAACTGGTCGCCGAGGCAGTGGCCGAGATGAAGGGCGAGGACTTCATCCCGTCCGGCCCTCCGGAGATCCGGATCGACCTGCCGGTTGACGCCCGTATCCCGGATTCCTACGTCGAGGATCAGGATCTCCGCCTCGAGGCATACCGGCGTCTGGCCGCCGCCGACACCCACGCCGAGGTGGACGACGTGGTGGCGGAGTGGGAGGACCGCTTCGGCCCGCTTCCCGAAGAGGCACAAGGCCTCATCTCCCTGGCTCGCCTCCGGGTCGAGGCGCTCCGCGTCGGCCTCAAGGACCTGGTCCAGGTGCGTCACGAGATCCGGATGTCGCCGGTCGACCTGAAGCCCTCCCAGGAAGTGCGGCTGGAGCGCCTCCAGCCACGGGCGGTCCTGCGCGCGGCGGAGGGAGAGTTGTTCATCCCGGCGCCGAGGCCCCTGCTCGAGGGGGTCATCGGCTTCCTCAGGGAGATGTGGCCGGAGACCGATTAGCCCGGGCCGCGGGTTTACCATCGGCCCGTTCCCCGTTCAGAAGGATTTCCCCCGTGAAGAGACTGACCGCCCTGACTCTCGCGACCGCCCTGGGTCTCGCCGCATGCGGTGCCTCCGGCGGCGCCACCGCAGCGACCGTCGACGGTCAGGCCATCACGGTCGATGACGTCAACGGCATGCTCTCCCTCGATGAGGGCGCAGTCACCAAGACGCAGTTCGCCCAGATCCTCGGCCTCCTCGTGGAGTGGTCCGTCGTGGAGAAGGCCGCGGCCGAGGAACTCGGCCTCATGGTCACCGATGACGAGATCACCGCCGAGGCCGACCGGATCTTCGAGGAGTTCGCCGATGAAGGCCAGTCCCGTGAGGACTTCGTTGCCACCCGGGGCTTCACCGAGGCGTTCCTCCAGATGGTCGGTCACCAGGAGGCCCTGTACCGCAAGATCCACGACAAGTTCCTCGACGAGGGCCGCGGCGTCCCGTCCGAAGAAGAGATCGCAGAGGGGATGGACG
>JAGFIR010000165.1 GCA_024103415.1 Acidimicrobiales bacterium | reverse complement strand
CGGCGCGCCCGTATCATCGCCCACCGGAGGGTTCGACCCGGCCCGCCCTCCCGGCAACATCCGACAGGAAGAGTCTCTGCCGTGTCCGAGATCAACAAGATGACACCGTGGATCGTGCTGCGCGACGGCGCACGGCTCGTCGTGCGCCTGATCCGCATGCATCCGGCGGCCTTCTTCATCGGCGTCACCGGGTCGTCCATGTACGCCGCGGCGATCATCGCCTCGTCGTTCGCCATCGGATGGGTCACCGACAACCTCATCATCCCCACCCTCGACCGTGGAGAGCCGCCGGATCTCCTCCAGACGGGCGTCCTCGTCATCGTGGGTGTCGCCCTGTTCAAGGCCGTCGGCATCGTCATCCGCCGCACCGCGGCCGGGTGGCTGCAGTTCTCGGTCCGCAGGGATCTCCGCAACATGCTGCTCGACCACCAATTGCGTCTGCGGATGTCGTGGTTCGACCGTCACGCCATCGGCGACCTCCTCGCGGTGGCCGACTCCGACACCGATCAGGGCACGGGGGTGCTCAGCCCGCTCCCGTTCTTCACCGGCGTCTCCCTGTTGCTGGTGGGGACTGTCACCTTGATCATGATCCTCGACCCGTGGCTCGGCCTCGGGACGCTGATCGGTCTCGCCATCGTCATCGCCATCGACATCAAGGGGAGCTGGCTGACCTACGGGCAGTGGGAGTCGGTCCAGGCGGTCCGCGGCCAGGTCTCCTCGATCGCCCATGAGAGCTTCGACGGCGCCCTCACCATCAAGTCGCTGGGCAAGGAGGACTTCGTCGCCGACAGGTTCGCCCAGACCAGTGACCATCTCCGGGACAAGCTGATCGACGTCCTCTCCACCTGGACCCGCTACCAGGTCGTCCTCAGGGCCCTGCCCCAGTTGATCACCCTGGTCCTGATCGTGGTCGGCGCCTACCGGGTGGGAGTCGGCCAGATCACACCGGGCAACGTGGTCACCGTCGTCTATCTCCTCGCCCTGCTCGCCTTCCCGGTCCAGTTGATCGGCTTCGTCCTCTGGGACCTCGCCGGCAGCCTCGCCGGCTGGAAGCGCGTGCAGGAGGTGTTCGACGCCGACGACTTCGTCGAGTACGGGTCGCTGACGGCCGCGGCTCAGGACGGCGCCGCACCCATCGCCGGCTCCGACGTGGTCTTCGCATACGACGACGCACCGGTGTTGGAGAACGTCCGCTTCGACATCGAGGCGGGCAAGACCCTGGCGATCGTGGGTCCGACCGCCTCGGGCAAGTCCACTTTCGCCCTCCTCATGGCACGGCTGTGGGATCCGAGCACCGGGCGGATCACCCTGGACGGACGCGACCTTCGGACGTTCGCCAGGTCGGAGCTCCCGCGCGAGGTCGCATACGTGTCACAGGAGGCATTCCTGTTCGATGCCAGCGTCCGGGACAACATCACCCTCGGTGAGGACTTCACCGACGAGGAGGTGTGGGAGGCGGCCAAGCTCGCCGGAGCGCGTGAGTTCATCCTCGAGCTCTCCGACGGCCTCGACACGAGGCTCGGGGAGCGCGGCACCAACCTCTCGGGTGGTCAGCGCCAGCGTCTCGCCCTCGCCCGGGCGCTGATCCGCAAGCCGAGGCTCCTGATCCTGGACGACGCGACATCCGCGGTCGATCCTTCGGTCGAGTCCGAGATCCTGCGCTCGCTCA
>JAGFIR010000079.1 GCA_024103415.1 Acidimicrobiales bacterium | reverse complement strand
GGATCTCCGACCCTCGCGGCGTGTGCATCACCTCGGGATGGAACTGGACCGAGTAGATGCCCAGGTCCGGCGCCTCCATCGCCCCCACCAGCGCACCGGGGCTGCGACCCACGACGCTGAAACCCGGAGGTGCCTTCACCACCTGGTCACCGTGGGACATCCAGACCTCCTGCTCGCGGGGCAGACCCCGGAAGAGGATCGAGTCGCCGGTGATCTCGAACCCGGTCTTCCCGTATTCCCCCTCACCGGTGCGGGCCACCTCGCCGCCGAGCAGTTCGGCCACCACCTGGTGCCCGTAACAGATGCCGAACACGGGAACCCCGAGCTCGAACAACGCCGGATCCGGACGGTAGGCGTCCTCGGCGTACACCGAGGCGGGACCGCCGGACAGGATGATTCCCTTGGGCTGCTTCTCCCGGATCTCGTCGGCGGTGATGTCCCAACGGACGATCTCCGAGCGAACGTGCGCCTCGCGGACGCGGCGGGCGATGAGTTGGGCGTACTGCGCCCCGAAGTCGACGACCAGGACGGTGGGCTCGCGCTCGGCGTTCACCCCATCCCGACCTTCTGGGAGCGCTGCAGTGACTTGCCCTCGGTCTGAAGCGCCGGGGCGATCATGACCTCGGCCTTCTGGAACTCCTTGACGTCCGAGTAACCGGTGGTCGCCATCGACACCCGGAGGGCGCCGAACAGGTTTCGGCGACCGTCGTTCTCGTGGGCCGGGCCGACCAGGATCTCCTTCAGGGTCCCGAGGTTGCCGGTCTTCACCCGCGCCCCGCGGGGAAGCGTCGGGTGGAAGGTGGCCATACCCCAGTGGTAGCCCCGGCCCGGTGCCTCGGTGGCAGCTGCCAGGGGCGAGCCGATCATGACAGCGTCGGCGCCGCATGCGATCGCCTTGGCCACGTCACCGCCCGTGCGCATCCCGCCGTCGGCGATGACGTGCACGTAGCGGCCGGTCTCGTCGAGATATCTGATCCGGGCTCCGGCGGCGTCCGCAACGGCCGTGGCCTGCGGGACGCCGACACCGAGGACACCTCGCGTCGTGCAGGCGGCACCCGGGCCGACGCCTACGAGGACCCCCACTGCCCCGGTCCGCATCAGGTGGAGCGCCGTCGAGTAGCTGGCGCAGCCTCCGACGATCACCGGCACCTCGCAGTCGGCGATGTACTCCTTGAGATTGAGCGGCTCTTCCTTGGTGGAGACATGCTCCGCGGAGACGACAGTGCCCTGGATCACGAGGATGTCGAGACCAGCCTGGATGGCCGGCGGCGCCCACTCACGGACTCGCTGCGGGGTGAGGCTGGCGGCGGTCACGATGCCGGCGGACTTCATCTCCTCGACCCGCTGACCGATCAGCTCGGGCTTGACCGGCTCCAGGTAGATCTCCTGCATCCGGCGCGTCGCCTTCTCGTCTGGGAGCTCCGCGATCTCCTCGAAGTAGATGGTGGGGTCCTCGTACCGGGTCCAGAGCCCCTCGAGGTTGAGGACTCCGAGACCGCCGAGACGGCCGATCTCGATGGCGGTGGCCGGGCTGATCGCCGAGTCCATCGCCGAGCCCATCATCGGGAGCTCGAAACGGAAGGCGTCCAGCTGCCAGGAGATGTCGACGTCGTCGGGGTCGCGGGTCCTTCTCGACGGGACGATGGCGATGTCGTCGAACCCGTATGCCTGTCGGCCGGACTTGCCGATGCCGATGTCGATTTCCATTTGAAACGGCCCCTTGACGCTGGAGTCCGATCGTAACAGCGGCACACCCCAGCGAGATCGGGCCGAAACGGGCCCGGGCGACGCAAATAGGCTCTTTCGCGTGACGTACCGGATCCTCTCGCACACCGCCGATTCGGGTATCGAGGCGACCGCCCCGACCCTCCCGGATCTGATCGCTGTCCTCGCCCGGGGGATGTTCGATCTGATGGCGCCTGTCGAGCCGGGCGAGGGAGCGGAGCAGGTGGAGATCGAGGTGACTTCGGGGTCGGTCGAGGATCTCGTCGTGGACGTCCTCTCCGACCTCCTCTTCGAGTCGGAGTCCACAGATCTCCTGTTCGGAGATTTCGTCGTCGCGATGACCGGGGCAACCGGCGCCAGAGTCGCGGCCCGCGGCGTCCCGATCTCAAAGACCGGGATGACCGGGCCGCCGATCAAGGCGGTCACCTATCACGACCTCGCGGTCGAGGAACGGGACGACGGCTGGTACGGCCGGGTCATCTTCGACGTCTGACCTCCTTCTGAATCTTCGGTCCGCTCCTGGCAGACTGGGGCCATGGAGCTGAAGAGGGTCTCCGACGTCGTCTGGGAGGTTCCTCGAACCGGTGGGATGCGGGTCCCCGGCCGGATCTTCGCCTCCGACGAGTTGATGGAGGTGGTGCTCGAGGACCGCTCCGTCGAGCAGGTCGCCAACGTTGCTCACCTCCCCGGCATCGTCGAGGCCTCGATGGCGATGCCCGACATCCACTGGGGTTATGGCTTCCCCATCGGTGGGGTCGCTGCGATGCGGGTCTCCGACGGGGTCGTCTCACCCGGTGGCGTCGGATTCGACATCTGTTGTGGTGTGAGGCTCATCGCCTCGTCGTTCACCGAGGCCGATTTCGAGGCCCGCCGCGACACGGTGATGGGCGAGCTGGACCGCCGCATCCCCCGCGGGCCCGGCAAGGGCGCCATCGCCCCGGGCAGCATCGTCGAAGAGGTACTTGCCGACGGAGCGGCCGCCGCGGTGCGTCACGGCTACGGGTGGCCCGACGACCTCGATCGCTGCGAGGAGCGCGGGACCTCGAAGGGGGCGAAACCGGAGGAGATCAGTGACAAGGCCCTGACCCGAGGCCGCGACCAGCTGGGTTCGCTGGGCGCGGGGAATCATTTCCTGGAGATCCAGGTGGTCGATGAGATCGTCGACCCCGGTGCGGCCGAAGCCTTCGGGCTCGCCGAGGGGATGGTGGTCGTCATGATCCATTGCGGATCGAGAGGGCTGGGCCATCAGACCTGTACGGACCATGTCCGCCTCATGGGTGACGCCATGAGACGACACGGCATCACGGTCCCCGACCGTCAACTGGCATGTGTGCCCATCGGATCCGACGAGGGCGCCTCTTATCTCGGCGCCATGGCCGCGGCGTCCAACTTCGCCTGGGCCAACCGTCACATCCTGGCCCACGAGACCCGACAGGCCTTCGCCACGGCGTTCGGCGTGTCCGACACCGAGACCGGGATGCGTCTGGTGTTCGACGTCGCCCACAACCTCGCCAAGATCGAGACCCACATGATCGACGGCGCCTCGACCGAGGTGTGCGTCCATCGCAAGGGGGCGACCCGGGCGTTCGGACCCGGCCATCCAGATCTGCCCGAAGACCTGCAGGAGTGGGGCCAGCCCGTCCTCGTGCCGGGGTCGATGGGGACCGCCTCATGGGTGCTGCGGGGGATGGAGGGCAACCCGGCCTTCGGCTCCGCCGCCCACGGCGCCGGCCGTCTCATGAGCCGCAAGAAGGCCAGCAGACAGGCCCCGGGCCGGGAGGTGCGGGCCGAGCTGGAGGAGGCGGGCATCTCCGTGCGTCCACTCTCGGTCGGACTGCTCTCGGAGGAGGCCCCGTACGCCTACAAGGACGTGGACGTGGTCGCCGACGTCTGTGAGCGGGCGAACCTGGCCGCACGGGTGGCGAGGGTCCGCCCCCTCGGTGTGGTCAAGGGCTGAGAGGTCTCAGACGAGACCGAGCCTGGCGAGACGCTCACCCTCGCCGATGACCTCACCGGTCTCCGGGTCGACCGGGTCGCATCGACCCTCGACGACGGTGATCACCTCTCCCCTCGCCGCCGGATTGCCGACCAGGTGGGGAGCATCGAACACACCGCTCCGGACCACAGATGCCATCTCCACGGGGTCACCGGACAGGGCAGCGGGCCAGCGATCCTCGATCACCGACAGGAGCACCCCCGCCTCCTCCACCAGGTGATCACGACGAGCCGCTACCGCCGGATCCGCCAGGGGGTCGGGAGTGCCGAGCAGGGAGTCGTCGATCACCTGATGAACCATGGCACAGGACGCCACCAGTTCGTCGGCCTCGATGGCATGGTCGGCCTCCGTGTACCCGACCACGTGCATGATGTCGGGACGTAGCGCCATGGCCGTCCGGGTCGCCGAGGCGAGTTGACCGATGGCCCGCATCGGGTCGGGCGGAAGGGAGAAGAGCCCTGCCCGCAGCTCGCGGAGCACCGTGACGCCGGGACCGACCCGGCTCCGGACCACTTGGTCCATTGCCTCCATCTTGGCGATGTCCATGGCCGGCGAGATCCCGGCGGGGTTGTTGAGCATCATCTGGAGCACATAGGTCGACACCCCGGCCCGTGCGGAGAGGAGTGCCCCCAGACCGGCCGCGGCTATCTGAACTGCGTCTCCGGCGGCCCGCAGACCCCACTGGTTCTGGTCGTTCCGCTCCACCGGCACACCCCTCTCGGCGTGCCACTTCACGAGCGCCTGATTCTCGGCGACGGCTTCCTCGAGGGACCTCTCCGAACGCCCGTCCAACTCCGAATACCAGAAGACGGGGATGGCACACCAGGCGTTCTTGATCGTCTCTCGCAGCATCTCCCCCATCGCCAACAGGTCGTTGGTGCCCGAGTACGAACGGAGCAGCGGGTGGTTGCCGGTGCGGGATGCCTCCTTCAGCGCGCGAAAGTCGTCGGGAGTGCGAACGGGAACCCCGCCCGCGCCGTCCTGGGAGGGGTCCATCCGCTCGGGGTGGAAAAAGTGCTCCTGGGCGTTCTGGTCGAGACCCAGGGAAATGACGTCCACCAGCCCGGACGCGGCGATCCGCTCTATCCCTTTCACGGTTCGGTCCACATCCGGCAACCCGAAGTGGTGCCGGATGAGCGGCCGCGGTCGGGCAGCCTTCCAACGGGCCACCAGGTCGTCCTCGACGACAAAGCCCGCTCCGCCCGCGCCACCACCGCTCAACCAGTCTTCGACATCGGCTCCGTCGGCGCCGCCGAACACAGCGCGGAACATGCCGGTCCGCTCGGCCACCTCGACGACGGGGGGCGGCCCTCCGAACACCATGTCGATGTCGCCGATTCCCCGGCGCTCCAGCGCGTCCCTCAACTCATCGAACAATCGCTCGGCGGCCTCCGGGGTGAGCCGGTAGCTGACGGCGAGGAGATCGGGACGGCGCCTCGCCGCCTCGTCGGCGAACCTCTCCACGGCAACGGCCGGCCCCAGGAACTCGGTGTGCCAGCCATGGCGACGGCACAGAGCGAGGAAGTTCAGCGTGCCCGTGACGTGGACGCAGTCGCCCAGAGCGCCACCGAGGACCGTGCGCTGCCTATCCGTCATAACCCTTGGTGGCCACCCGCTTGATCTCGGCGGGGCTCAGGCCCTCGAGACCCAGGGTGGCCAGCGTTCGGCCCCGCGACCAGTAGTTGGTGAGATGCATGAGCCCCGAGAGGTCGATGACCGCCTCGATGGCCCTCGGAGTTAGCCCGAACCCCCTGCCCGCCGAGGCCATGGGAACCATGCTCATCGGGATATCCTCCAACATGTACCGGTTCTGTGTCGTCGGAGGTGCCTGTATCCCCCGATATCCCTCGTTCGCCATGATCGCCTCGTAGAGGTCCTCTCCTCCGGCCCGGTAGGCACTGAGCAGCCAGTCCTTGAGAGACCGGACCTGGACACCGAGCAACTGAGCGACGGCCATGCGCTCCCGATCGACCGCTTCGAGGACGTGGGCCACACCGATGCTGACTCCGTCGACATAGAAGTCGAAGCGACCCTGGGTGTTCTCGATGCGGGCCGCATTGAGCAGTGTGATGACGGGGTGGACCACCGCCCCGACGTTCCCGAAGCTCGTGTCGAGGGTGGACTCGGACAGCGTGAACTGGTGGTACCAGGTCCCGAGCAGCTCCATGACCTCGACACCTCGGTCGTCCGGGATGGCCGCTACCGGCACGGCGTGTTTGATCCTCATGATCCGGGACTGGGCCGGCCCGGTGCTCCTCGACGCGAAGATGAAGGTGCCCGCCTCGGCGACGACGACATCCGCCTCGCACTCCTGGGCCCGCAGCTCGTGGATAAATTCGAGTGCGCCGAAGGTGCGGCCGGGGTTGAGCACGACGACGTGGCCATCCCGGAGATGCGGTGCGCACTCCCTGGCGACGTCACGATGTCCAAACGCCGGGACGCAGACCATGACCAGCTTGGCGTCGGCCAGCGCCTCGGCCATGTCGGAGGTGACCAGGGAGAGCTTGGCGAACCCGACAGCCTCGCCCTCGAGCTCGACGCCAGCGCGCTCACGAATTTCGGCGACATGCGCCGCGGTGCGATTCCACAGCACGACCTCTGCACCTAGCAACGCCATGTGACCGGCCAGAGCCCGGCCAGCGTGGCCTGCGCCGAGGATGGCTACACGAGACGTCATCGGTCGAGGAGACGGCATGGCCAACTCTACCCACAGGCCCGGTCCGCCTGGAAAGGGCCAAATGACCCGAGATCCCGAGCGGGGCTCATCCCCGCCTAGACCCATGGCGCCGCTCACGACACTGGCAGTGGGCGGGGCTGGATCTAGTCTCCCCGGTCTGGTGCGGCGATCCTGGACCCTCCTCGACTTCATCCTGATCTGGCTCGCAGGTGCCGTGGTGTCGGCACTTGCCGCCGAAGCCGCGCGCTTCATGGAGCTGCCCGACGACCTCAGGATCCTCGTCACCCTGGCGGGACAGTTCGTTGGGATCCTGCTGGTGTTCGCGATCCTCTATGTCCGTCGGCGGGCCGACGGGCCGATCACCTTCGGGCTCGCCACCGGGGATGCCAGGTTCGTCCTGTTGGGCATCGGTTTCCAGATCGCCGCCAACATCCTGATGCAGCCCATTGCGAGGATGGTCTACCCCGAGGACGCCGGGCCGCCCCAGATGATCGCCGAGATCATCGGCAGGTCGAGCACCCACGGGGCGGTGCGGATCGCCTTCTTCGCATCCGCCGCTCTCCTCGCCCCCCTGACGGAGGAGCTCCTCTACAGGGGAGTCCTGTTCCAGGCGACGCGTCGCTGGGGCGCATGGGTGGCAATCATCACCACCTCGGTCGTCTTCACCTCGGTCCACCTGCTCGGCCTCGATCCCGAGAACTTCGCGGGCTCGGCCGCGATCGTGCTGCCACCCCTGTTCCTGCTGGCGATCCTTCTCGGTTGGCTGACCGAGCGGACGGGACGACTCGGCCCGGCCTTCTTCGTGCACTCGGGTTTCAACCTGCTCGCGGCGCTGATACTCCTGATCCCGCCCGAGCTTCTGCAGTTGCCCACCTGATCGTTCAGGTGAGCCCGACGGCCTCCCGGACGAGACGCATCGTGCCCGCCGCCATCTCCCGGGCCTTCTCCGCGGATGTCTCCATGACGCGGTGCACCTCCTCGTCGGTGAGCGACGCATAGGCCTCCTGAACGGGCCGGAGACCGTCGATCACCGCCTCGGCGACCGCGTTCTTGAAGATCCCGTAGCCGGCGTCGCGGTACTCGGCGGCGAGCTCCTCGATCGACCGCCCGTCGAAGGCGGAGAAGATCTCCAGGAGGTTGGAGATCCCCGGCTTGGCCTCCCGGTCGTACACGACCTCGGACCCGGCGTCGGTCACCGCCGAGCGGATCTTGGAAGCGATCTCGTCGGGCGTGTCCGTCAGATGGACACGGGATTTGGGACTCGGGTCGCTCTTCGACATCTTGGACGTCGGGTCGGTGAGCGACGTGACGCGGGCCCCGACCTCGGGGATGATGGCCTCGGGCACGGGGAACAGGTCACCGAACCGGTGGTTGAACCGCTCCGCCAGGTCGCGGGTCAGCTCCAGGTGCTGGGTCTGGTCATCCCCCACCGGCACGGCGTGGGCGCGGTGGATGAGGATGTCGGCGGCCATCAGGACCGGATAGGCGAACAGCCCGAACTGTTGACCGGCCTTGTCGGACTTCTCCTTGTACTGCGTCATACGTTCGAGTTGTCCCATCCCGGCGAGCGTGCCGAGGATCCAGGACAGCTCGGCGTGCTGGGGCACATCGCTCTGGTGATAGAGCAGTGACCGTTCGGGATCGATGCCCATGGCGAGGAGCATGCGGGCCATGATCGCCTTCCCCTCCCGCAGGTCCTTCGGGTCGTAGGGGACCGTCATGGCATGGAGGTCGACGACGCAATAGATCGTCTCGTACTCCTCCTGGAGCCTCACGTAGTTCCGTCCCGCTCCGATGTAGTTGCCAATGTGGATGTTGCCGGTGGGTTGGATCCCCGAGAACACCCGCTTCTTCTCTGTCATCTCTTCCTCACACAAAAGCCGCCGGTCATCTGCCGGCGGCGACACTGGGACACGGTGCAGTGGCCGCTCAGCAGCAGCGCCACCACTCCCGGGCCCGATGAATTCTCATGACCCCGAAATCCTAACCCGCCGAGGGTGAGTCGGACAGGGTCCGGCGATGGGCATCGAGGAAGGTCCCGACGATCTCGGAGACGTCGTCGGTGGCAACCAAGACCGAGGCGCCGTTGTCGGTGGTGTGGAACCGGACGGAAATCGTCAACTCCTCCACGTTGCCCGCGCTTATCCCGCGCATCGCCCAGGCCAGGCCCACGGCGTCGGTGAACGCCAGCTCGGAGTCGACGGTGACCCATGGCGCCAGGGTGCGGGCCCTGGACGCGAGCTGCTGGGGGCTGGAGAAGCTGGACAGACGGCCCATCATGTCGATGACGAACTGCCGCTGCCGCTCGTTGCGGGCGAGGTCGCTTACGCCGGAGACCGTGCGCCACCCCCGGTCCGTCAGTTCCTGGGTGTGGCGGGAACGGATCCAGGCCAGGGTCTGGAGGCCGTCGGCGACGGTGCACCCGGCGGGCAGATCGAGACCGGACTTCAGGTCCCGCACCGGGAGGTCCACACAGATCTCGTAACCACCCAGACCGTCGACGACGTGCTGGAAACCGGCCATGTCGACCATCGCGTAGTGGTCCACCTTCTCACCGATGAGATCCTCGACGGCCAGGGTGAGGAGGGTCGGCCCATTGATCCCGTCCGGGCAGCCGGCGAGGAGGGCGTTGACCCTGGTCTCCCTCTGGCGACACGGGTCATCGACCAGGAGGTCGCGGGGCACCGAGAGGATGGCCGCACCACCCTCGACGCGAATGAGGACCATGACCACATCGGCGCGCTGGCCGGCGAATGCCCCGAAGCCCTCGAGATTGTCCAGGTCGTCCCTCGAGTCGGATCCGACCAGGAGGAAGATGTTCACTCCCTCGGTGTCCGCGGGCAGCGGGAACTCCTCCCCGGGCTCTTCTTCGTCGTCGTTGCCGCCGGAGGGTTGCTCTGAGGGCGGTCGTTCGATGCTGACCCGATTCACGTCGTTCCAGGCCTGATAGCCCAGGGCCGCGATCGTCCCGATGAGGAGGACCAGAACTGCTCCAGCAGCCACGAGAATGCGCTTTCTACGAATCGAACTCATGGCTCCGATGCTCGAGGCGAGTCTATGTACGGTTGCGAAATAGAGGAGCCGCTAAGCCGAGATCGACGAGTCGACGGTGTCCACTGAGGCGTAGCTCGGCAGCGACAGCACGAACCTACCCCAATCGCCCGGTATGTATTCCAGGGTGCCGTCCATCAACTCGGCGAGCTGTCGGGAAACGGCGAGACCGATTCCCACCGATCCGGGCATGGTCGGCGACTCGATCGAGCGGTAGTAGCGCTCGAAGATGAGCTCGATCTCGCCCATCGGAACCCCCGGCCCGTTGTCGGACACGGAGAGGAGCACCCGATCATCGCCCTCTTCCACACCGACGCGGATCTCGCTCCCGCCGTACTTGATCGCATTGGAGATCAGGTTGCGGATGATCTGCCGGACGCGGAGCGAGTCGGCCCAGGCCCAGCTCACCTCGTCGTCCACGACGATCGTCTTCGAGGTCGGATACGACTGCGACAGCCCTTCGCCCACACGACGCACCTGGCCGAGGAGCTCGACGGGCTCGAAGCGGATGGAGAGATTGCCGAAGTCGGCGCGGGACGCGACCAGGAGGTCCTCGACCAGTTCTGCCAGCTCGCGGCTCTGCCGGGCGATGATTGCCATCAGCTCGCAGACCTCCTCCTCGCCGAGCTCATCGGCCCCGTCGACGATCGCCTCGGAGAGACCGACGATCGCTGTGAGTGGGGTCCGGATCTCGTGGCTCACGGACGACAGGAGGCGGTCTTTGGACTCGTTGGACCGGCGAAGTGCCTCGGCGTGGTCGAGACGCTGCCAGTAGGCGCCGATCATGTGCGACGCCCGACGAAGCGTCTGGATTTCGTCCTCCGTCCAGGCCCGGTCATCCGTGTACTGGATGAAGCCGAGGGAGCCACGCAGGACGCCGTCGACGAAGACCGGCACGCCCACCTCGCTCTGGATCCCATCCTCCCGGTAGCGCCTCGCCTCGTGCTCGGGGAGCTCCGAGGTGCGGATCACGACCGGCTCCCCCGAGGCCAGGGCCTCCTTCGTGGTCGGTATCTCCGAGTAGAGACCTTTCCGCCAGGTTCCCGCCCATGCCACCCCGCGGCGTGACGCCTCGGCGATGATCTCCCAGCCGGGCTCGCCGTCGATGGTGACGTTCCGGTCGACGAAGGCGTAATCGGCGTCGGTCGCCTCGAGGAGCGCACGGGTCGCTTCGTGGAGGGCGAACACGTCCGAGTGGACGAGCAGCGACTCGGAGCACGCGGCGATGGCGTCGTTGAGCCGGCGGGCGCGATCGTGGCTCTCCACCGCACTCCGCAGCCGGTCCACCAGTCCCGACACCAGGGCGATCGTGAAGATCACCCCCGCCACGCCGACAACGGCCCGGGCGACCAACGTGGGCGTGTCCTGGCCGGACAGCAGCCCGACGACGATCACCCACGCCCCGACGCTGAACCCCAGACCCGCCGCCCAGCCGAGCCGATCCCTCTCCACGAGGGCCCCCACGAGGATCGACATGAGCATCACTCCGCCGAACGTGCCGGCAGGGTCGAACGGGGTGAGTGACCGATCGAGGGCGACCTCGGCGACGGCGAGCAGGCCGAGAAAGATCATCGCGGCGAGGAGCAGCGGGATGGCACTGGCGGTCTTCGACTTCCAGACGCGCCAGGTCCAGAACAAGAGAGGCGGATAGGCGACGAACCGGATCCACGCTCCGTCCGAGAACGGCGCTATGGACTCGGCCAGGATCAGGACGGGTACGACGACGAGAAACAGAGCCGCGACCTGCCTGTGCAGGTCGCGTTGAAGGGACCCAGCCGTACGCGATGACACATGGGATAGATCGGCATTTCGGGGGTCGATTCTTTATGCCCCGCGGTGGGTTTCCAGGCCCAACAGTTGGCGAACCATGCGGGCCGTCGCCCCCCAGAGGGTGTCGCCGTCGAGGTCGTAGTACCAGACCTCCCACCCGTTCCACGGCACCGACCACCAGCTCCCCGGATCGGCGAGGTCTGCGAGCCGGGGGGTGTGGATGCGGTCAACCTCGCGTTCGGACGGGATGAGTTGCACGGGCGGGTGGAGACGGGCCACCACCGGGACCACCAGCATCGGGGTCTCCACCGTATCGATGCTCGGCAGGAAGCCGAGAACCTCCACCTGGTCGGCCCTGATGCCGACCTCCTCGTTGGCCTCCCTGAGTGCGGTGGCCACGGGGCCGTCATCCTCGGGGTCGGGACGGCCTCCCGGGAAGGCGATGTGGCCGGCATGGGTGGGCATCGTCTCGGGGCGCTTGATCATCACAATGCGGAGATCACCGTCGTCGTCCTCGAAGATCGCCGCCAAGACGGCGGCCATCGGCTTTCCGGTGGACGCCGGCGGCCTGTCCATGTACTTGAGGTCGTCCCACATGTCCGTCGCCCCAACGTAGTGCCCCTATATCCTGGGCACGTGCCCCGGGCTCTCCTCGAGACGGATCGTCTCATCATGCAACGCTTCAGCCGACGGGATGCGGCGACCCTCGACGAGGCCATCCGCGCCTCGCTCCCCGACCTGCATCAGTGGCTGCCCTGGGCGCGCATGGACTACACCTCCGCCGACACCGTGGCATTCCTGCGGGAGTCGATGGCCGCCTGGCGGGAGGACCGGGCCTGGGACTACTCGATCCGATGGAAGGACGACCCCGAGCGCCACATCGGCAACGTCTCGTTCTGGCCGGTTTCACGACTCGGGAAGATCGTCGAGATCGGCTACTGGGTCCGCTCCGACGAGACCAGCAAGGGCGTGTGCACCGAGGCGGTGGACAGGATCCTCCAGGAGGCGTTCGACGCCCTGGGCCAGCACAAGGCCGTGCTCCGCATCGCCGTGGGCAACACGGCGTCCGATCGCATCGCCGAGAAGCTCGGCTTCACCCGTGAGGGGATCCTCCGGGAGGAGCTGCTCATCCGGGGCAACTGGGTGGACCACTCGCACTGGTCGCTGCTCGACCGGGAGTACCGGGCTATGCGGCGTGGTGAACTGACCCGCTAGCCCGGACAAGTCCGCCGCTGGAGCGAGGCGGAGCCGAGTGGAGGCGGGGTAGAGGGTCCGGACAAGTCCCCCATGCGAAGCATGGGGGAAGGTACCGCCGCTGGAGCGAGGCGAAGCCCAGTGGAGGCGGGGGTAGGGGCAGGACAAGTCCCCCATGCGAAGCATGGGGGAAGGTACCGCCGCTGGAGCGAGGCGAAGCCGAGTGGAGGCGGGGGTAGGGGGTAAGCGTGTGAGGCCTTGTGGGTTGTATCCCCCTACCCCTCGGGCTCACTGCGTTCGCCCGGCGGTACCTTTCCCCCACTCCCTCCGGTCGTGGGGGACTGATCCGGCTGAGCTCAGCCGCCGGTGGCCAGGACCTTGGACGCCTCGGTGACGAAGGTCGTGGCGGCCGGGTAAAGCCCGATCAGGACCGTCAGCACCACGGCCACGCCCAGCGCGAGACGGAGCGAGCCGGCCGGCTCTTGCACCTGGAGATCGGTGGTGGCCGGGTCCATCCAGACCGTCTTCACGACCCTGGCGTAGTAGTAGTAAGAGACCACCGCGTTGAGGGCGGCGATGATCGCCAGCACCACGGTGGCGGTCCCCCCGGCGATGATCACCGAGCGGAACATCACGAACTTTGCGAACCAACCGGCGAGCGGCGGGATGCCCGCCAGGCTGAAGAAGAAGATCAGCACCAGTACGCCGATCCTGGGATCGGCCCTTCCCAAACCGGCCCACGCCGGGATCTCACCCGACTGGGTGGTGCGGGCACCGGCGATGACCGCGGCGAAGGCTCCCAGGTTCATCACGGCGTAGATCACCATGTAGATCACGGTGGCCGAGAAGGCCTCTTCGAGATCCGCCCCGGCGACCGCAGCGGCAGCGAACGGCACCATCATGAAGCCCGCCTGGGCGATCGACGAGTAGGCCAACAGGCGGACGATGTTGTTCTGGCGGATCGCCGACAGGTTGCCCAGCGTCATGGAGAGGGCGGCCAGAACCCACAGGGCGGGGGCCCAGACCTGGCTCAGATCGGGAACCGCCAGATAGAGCACCAGCAGCATCGCCACGAAGCCGGCCGCCTTGGAGTTCACCGACAGATAGGCCGTGACCGGCGTGGGCGCGCCCTCATAGGTGTCGGGCGCCCAGAAGTGGAACGGGACCGCCGAGACCTTGAACCCGAACCCCACGATCATGAACAGGACCGCCATGGTGAGCAGCGGCTCCCCTGCCCGGCCGGCCGTCGCCTCGGCGATGCCGGCGAAGGTCACCTCACCGGTCAGCCCGAAGAGGAGCGACATGCCGTAGAGCAGGATCGCCGTGGAGAGGACCCCGAGGATGAAGTATTTCATCGACGCCTCGTTGGACTTCACGTCACCCTTCCGCCAGCCGGCGAGCATGTAGAGCGGGCCGGTGGTCAACTCGATGCCCACGAAGAGCACGATGAGGTCGCGGGCCGACGACATGACCAGTGATCCCAGGATCGACGCCAGGAGGAGCAGGTAATACTCGCCCTGGTAGTACCGGTCGGACTCGATGTAGTGATGTGACATCAGGAAGACGACGTACCCGGCGATCAGGAAGAGGCCCTTGAGCACCAGGGCGAACTGGTCGACCACGAAGGAGCCGTCGAACATCGACCTGGTGGTCCCTTCGATCGCCATGGCGGCCAGTGGCAGCAGCGCCAGAGCCGTGCCGGCGACGGCGACCGTGGCCGTCCAGTACTTGCGGGGGCGCGGCAGGACGAGGTCGAGGGCGAGCACCAGGAGGATGGTCCCTACGACCACCAACTCCGGGGCGAGCGCCAGATAGTCGACTTCGAAGTTCAAATCAGCACCTCATCCGCCGATCGAGACCGTCGTCGACGAACCGAACACCATGTCCACCAGGGCAGTGACACTGTCCGTCGTCACGTTGAAGATCACCTTCGGGTAGAAGCCGATCACCAGCACGAGGATGATGAGTGGCACCCAGGCCATGGCCTCGAAGCGGTCGACGTCGTGGAAGTCCTTGCCGGCCCACTCCTCCGAGGGCTCGCCGAGGTTCACCTTCTGCAGGAGCATCAGCATGTAGCCGGCGGTGAGCACCGTCCCGATGGCGGCCAGGACCATGGCGGTCCGGAAGACCCCGAGCGGGAGACCGGGAAGCGGGTTGTACGACGCCACCAGTGACATGAACTCGCCCCAGAACCCGGCGAGACCGGGGAGACCCAGCGAGGCCATCGCGGTGAAGGCGAGGATGCCGCCGAGCACCGGCATGAGCTTCTGGTTCCCGCCGAGGCGGGCCATGTCCCTCGTGTGGTACCGGTGGTGGATCGAGCCGGCGAGGAAGAACAGCAGGCCGGTGATGAGACCGTGGGCGACCATCCCGATCACCGAGGCGTTGATGCCGACGTCGGTGAGGGTGGCGATGCCCAGCATCACGAACCCCATGTGACCGATCGAGGAGAAGGCGATGAGCCGCTTCATGTCGGTCTGGGCGAGACAGGCCAGCGAGGCGTAGATGATCCCGATCACCGCCAGGATGGCCAGCGCCGGGGCCCACCTCTCGGCCTCCTGCGGGAGGATGGGCAGCGAGATCCGGATGAAGCCGTAGCCACCGAGCTTCAGGAGGATGGCCGCCAGCAGCACGGAGCCCACGGTCGGCGCCGCGGTGTGGGCGTCGGGGAGCCAGGAGTGCACTGGGAACATCGGCACCTTGACGGCGAAACCGAGGAAGAGGCCGCCGAACACCAGGAAGGCGAAGGTGCCGGTGAAGGCACCCTGGGCGCCGAGCTCGGTCAGTACCGGGATGTCGAACGACCGCTCCGCCAGGAACTCACCCGATCGCAGGTAGAGGGCCAGGAAGCCCAGGAGCATGAACGCCGACCCGAACAGGGTGAAGAGGAAGAACTTGATCGCGGCGTAGAGCCGGGTCTCGTACTGCTTCTTGAAGCCCGGGATCGACCTCATCGTGCGATCGCCCCAGACGCCGATCATGAAGTACATCGGCAGGAGGACCACCTCGAAGAAGATGAAGAAGAGCACCAGGTCGAGGGCCACGAAGGTGCCGTTCATGCCCGTGGCGAGGATCAGCATCAGGATGAGGAAGGCCTTCGGGTTCCTGGGCTCGTCCCAGTGGTTCCACGAGTAGATGACGCACAACAGCACCAGGAACGTGGACAGGACCAGGAGAGGCAGGGAGATCCCGTCGACACCGAGGTGGAAGTTGGAGTTGATGGCGCCGATCCACGGAAGGTCGACCTCGAACTGATAGGTGTTGTAGCCACCGGCCGAGTAGTCGAACCCGGCGGCCACGCCCAGGCTGAACAGGAAGGCTACGGCGGCGGTCAAGAGACCGACGCCCTTGATGGCGTCTTCCCGATCCTTCGGGATGAGCAAGATGAAGAGCGCACCGACCAGCGGCACGAAGACCGTCAGTGGTAGCGCCCAGCTATCGAACCATTCCATGTGAAGGCCTCTCCTCCATCGATCCCTATATCACGAACATGAACACTGCGGCCAGCACGATCGCACCTCCGACGAAGGCGGCTGCGTACTGCTGAACCCTGCCCGACTGCCACTTGCGCATCACGGTTCCGGCGCCGTCGGTGGCGGCGGTCAGACCGTGGACGATTCCGTCGACACCCCTCTGATCGAGGCCGTTGTAGACGAATCTGCCCAGCAGCATCGTCAGACCGCCTGCGGCGTTGACGATGCCGTCGAAGATGTAGGTGTTGGTCCAGTTGGCGAACCGGGCGAGCGGGCCCATCGTGACGTAGGTGACGCCGTCTGCGACGTCGTCGAGGTAGTAGCCGCGACGGAGCAGCGGGTAGAGCAGAGGCACCTCGAAGCGATCCCGGGCCTGCTGTGTCTCGCGGTCCTTGCTGAAGATCATCCAGCCGAGGAGGAGTCCGAGGATGCCCGCCACCAGGCCGACGCCGGCGACGAAGAAGTCGATGCCCTCGGCGTGGTGGTCACCCATGGCGACGCCACGGACCCCGAGCCACTGGGTGAAGTTGCCGATTCCCGGCCACTCCACACCCGGGATGTTGAGGAGGCCGAACAGGACCGACGGGATCGCCAGGGCGATCAGCGGGCGTGTCATGACGGGTGGTGACTCGTGCGGGTGGCCATGACCCTTGTAGGTCCCGTGGAAGGTGAGGGCGATGGCCCGCGCCATGTAGAACGCGGTGACGAAGGCGCCCGCGATGGCGATCCACATCACCGTGGTCCAGCCCTCGTGCCCGAGGGTGACCAGGATCTCGTCCTTCGACCAGAAGCCGGCCAGCGGGAAGATGCCGGCCAGGGCCAGCGACCCGATGACGAACGTCCAGTAGGTGGTCGGCATGTGCTTCTTCAGACCGCCCATGTCGGACATGTTGTTGGAGTGGACGGCGTGGATCACAGAGCCCGCCCCGAGGAAGAGGAGAGCCTTGAAGAAGGCGTGGGTGAAGAGGTGGAAGACGCCGGCCGTGTATCCCCCGGCGGCCACCGCCGTCATCATGTAGCCCAGTTGGGAGACGGTGGAGTAGGCCAGGACCTTCTTGATGTCGTCGGCGACGAGCGCCAGGAACCCGATGCCGAACAGGGTGATCGTGCCGATCACGACCATGAGGGTGCGGGCGTCGGTGGCGAGGTTCTGGAACAACGGGAAGGTGCGGGCCATCAGGTAGATGCCGCCGGTCACCATCGTGGCGGCATGCATCAGGGCTGACACCGGGGTGGGGCCGGCCATGGCATCGGGCAGCCAGATATGGAGCGGGAACTGGGCGCTCTTGCCCATGGCGCCGAAGAAGAGCAGCAGGCCGGCGACCACGGCGACTCCGGCGAGGGCCGTGTCGCCGGAGACGGCCAGGTGCTCCATCTCGGAGAAGGAGAAGGTACCCATGACCACACCGAGGATGGCGGCGCCGAGGAGGAGACCGACGTCGGCCAGCTTGTTGACCATGAAGGCCTTGTTGCCAGCCTTCACGTTGGCCATGTCCTCCCAGTAGAAGCCGATCAGGAAGTAGGAGGCGAGGCCGACACCCTCCCAGCCCAGGATGAGCTGGATCAGGTTCGGAGCCGCCACGAGGATGAGCATCGCCCCCGCGAAGAGCGAGAAGGCGGCGAAGAACCAGGGCACCCGCCGGTCACCGTGCATGTAGCCCAGTGCGTAGATGAACACGAGCAGGCCGACGACGTTGACCAGGAAGTACATCATCACGGAGAGGCCGTCGACCACCCAGCCCAACTCGAAGGAGAGGTTGGAGCCGATGCGCCCGATCTCGATGACCCTCTCGGTGACCACCGGGGAGACCATGTTCTGGATGAACAGGGTCACCGCCCAGATGCAGTTGATGGCGAGGGCGGCAACCGCGATCTCGCCGCCCTGATTGGGGAGCTTCTTGCCGAAGGCGAGGATGGCCCCGAATGCCAGGAAGGGCAGGATCAGCATGATCCCCGCCGTGTCGACGAAGAACCCGCCTTCAGTGGCGAAGTGCGCCTCAGCCGCGAGCAGCAAGCTCATCGCGACACCTCCAGGTACCTGGTACTTGGTACTTGGTACTTGGAAGACTCCGAGTACCCAGTACTCAGTACCAAGTACGGCGAGCGCAGCGAGCCCATCCCTACCACCTCATCAGTGTCAGTTCGTCGGCGTTGGCGGACTGCCGGTTGCGGAAGATCATGAGGATGATCGCCAGGCCGATGCCGACCTCGGCGGCGGCCACGGTGATCACGAAGACGGTGAAGACCTGGCCCAGCAACTCGCTGGTGGCGAGCATCGACTCGAAGGCGACCAGGTTGATGTTGACCGCGGCGAGCATGAGCTCGACCGACAGCAGCACCAGCACCAGGTTGCGTCTCACGAGCAGGCCGTAGACCCCGAACGAGAACAGGGCGGCTCCGAGGATGACGAACTGGATGACCGTCATGTCAGACAGCTCCCCTCTGCTCTTCCTCGAGTGGTGTCAGGTCGCGGCGGGCGATGGTGATGCCACCGATGAGAGCACCCAGCAGCACGAAACCCACGACCTCGAACGGGATGACGAAGCGGGTCACCAGCATCCGGCCGAGCAGTTCGGTCGAGCTCCCCTCCCCCACGACGGTGAGGGTGCTGGTGCCGAAGGCCTCGAGGGACGCCCACGTGATCAGGGCGAAGAGCGCCAGGGCGAGCACACCCGGGATGATCTGCTGTTCGCCGCTCAGGGTCCAGTCGATGCCGGTGGGGGCCCGGGTGATCATGATCCCGAACAGGAGCAGGATGATCACGGCGCCCACGTAGATGAGGACGAGCGCCCAGGCGACGAACTCCGCCGACAGGAGGAGGAAGAGGGCGGCGACCCCGCCCATCGTGGCCACGAGGAACAGGGCGGCGTGGACCACGTTCCGGGCCGTCACCACCCGGAACCCGCAGAACAGAGTGGGCAGGGCGATGGCCAGGAAGGCCCAGTTGACGGGCTCGGCGATCCAGTCGGCGAACGTCACTTCTCCAGCTCCGGCTGGTCGGGAACGGTGGCGAGCCAGTCCTGCAGCTTGTCCATGTCGTGCATCATGTCGCCCATCTGCGCCTCCGAGTACTCGTATTCGGGGCTCCAGAACAGCGCGTCGAACGGGCAGACCTCGACACAGATGCCGCAATACATGCAGAGGGCGTAGTCGATGTCGAAGCGGTCGAGCTTGTTGCGCACCTTGATGCGTCCGCCCGGCTTGTCCGGCGGGATCTCCTCCTTGTGGCCCTCGATGTAGATGCACCAGTCGGGGCAGTTGCGCGCGCACAGCATGCAGACCGTGCACGCCTCTTGGTCGAGGGCGATGACGCCACGGGCGCGGGCCACCGGGGTCTCCTTGACCTTCGGGTAGTTCACGGTCGCCAGGTACTTCTTGGGCTTGAAGATGGTCCGCACCATCGTGTAGAGCAGGACCCACATGCCCTTCCAGAGGCCGGACCCGGGAACGGTTCTACTGCTCACAACACCACCTTGAAGACTCCGGTGAGGATCACGTTTGCCAGGGAGATCGGGATCAGCCACTTCCAGGCCAGCGACTGCAGCTGGTCCTGACGGACACGCGGGAAGGTCCACCGGAACCAGATCATGGCGAACACGAGCAGGAAGCTCTTGCCGATCAGGATCAGGGGCCCGGCGAACTCGAGCACGTCTGCGGGGATGCCCGGGAGATGCCAGCCACCGAGGAACAGGGTGACCGCGATGGCGGACATCGAGAACATGTTGGCGAACTCGGCCAGGAAGAAGAACAGGAACCGGAATCCCGAGTACTCGGTGAGGTAACCCATGACCAGCTCGGACTCGGCGATGGGGAGGTCGAAGGGGATCCGGGACAGCTCGGCGAGCGCGGCGATCATGAACACCACGAACCCGACGAGCTGGAGGAGCACGAACGGATAGCCGGCACTGACCTGCGCCTCGACGATGCCCTGCATGCTCATCGTCCCGGCCATGATCACAACTGCCACCGCCGAGAACACCAGCGGCAGCTCGTAGGCGATGAGCTGGCCGGCGGCGCGGAGACCACCGATCAGGGAGTACTTGTTGCCCGAGGCCCAGCCGGCCATGAGCACGCCGACCGTGGTCAGCGATGAGATGGCCAGGGCGTAGAAGATGCCAATGTCGAGATCCCGGAAGATGACGCCGGGGCCCCACGGGATCACCACGAAGAGTGCGACGGTGCCCGCCATGACGACGATCGGAGCGACCTTGAAGACCGGTCGGTCGGCGTCCCTCGGGATCAGGTCCTCCTTCTGGAAGAACTTGACGCCGTCGGCGATCAGCTGGGCCCAACCCCACCGGCCACCGGCGAAGTAGGGACCGACGCGGGCCTGCATCTTGGCGGAGAGCTTCATCTCGGCGAAGCCGATCACCATGCCGATGAGCGGGATGATCAGCGCCACCACCAGCAGCTTCAGGACCAGGGCGATCCAGAAATTGCTCATGAGATCGGTCAGGAGTTCCACTTCGTGTCCTCCTTGACCGATCCGAATTCGGTACCTGGTACTTGGTACTTGGAGATTCCCAGTACCGAGTACTCAGTACTCAGTACAACGAGCGAGTTCGGCGAGCGAGTCACCTGTCCACGTCTCCCAGGACGAAGTCGAGCGATCCCATGATGGCGATGATGTCGGGGATCAGCGCTCCCTCCAGCGCCCACGGGAGGATGGAGAGATTGGAGAAGCTGGCCGACCGGATCTTCACCCGGTACGGGCCGTTGCCGCCATCGGTGACCAGGTAGTAGCCCATCTCGCCCTTGGGGTTCTCGGCCCGGACATAGGTCTCGCCCTTGGGGACCTTGATGACCTTGGGCACCTTGGCCTGGATCGGCCCTTCGGGAACCTGGTCGATGGCCTGCTGGATCATCTTCGCCGACTCACGGATCTCCTGGAGACGGCACCACCACCGGTCGTAGCAGTCGCCGTTGGTCCCGGTGACGACGTTCCAGTCGAGCTCGTCGTACGGCAGGTAGTGCTCCATCTTGCGGAGGTCGAACGGGACGCCCGACGCCCGGAGGTTCGGCCCCGAGAGGCCGTAAGAAGCAGCGACGTCGACCGGGATGACGCCCACACCCTTGGTGCGGGCGAGGATGATCTCGTTGCCGGCGACCAGGTTGTCGAGCTCGTCGCAGACCTCGAGGACACGGTCCATGGCGGCCCTGGTGTCGCGATAGAAGCCGGCAGGCAGGTCCTGGACCCACTTGCGGGTCATCGAGCCCGACCCGTACGCGGGCTTCACCCCGCCGATGCGGTTGAAGTTGGGATGGAACCGGCCGCCGGTGACGCCCTCGAGGAGGTCGAGCACGCGCTCCCGCTCACGAAGAGCGAAGAACAAGGGGGACGCGGCGCCCAACTCCAGCGGGTACGACGCCATGAACACGAGATGGGAGCAGATCCTGGCCATCTCGGTGAGGATGAGCCGGATGTACTGGGCGCGCGGCGGCACCTCGAGCTCCATGATCTTCTCGGCCGCCGTGATGAACGGGATCTCGTTGGCGTAGCCGGCGACCCAGTCGATCCGGTTCACGATCGTCGTGATCTGCGGGTAGGTGCGGACCTCGGCCAGCTTCTCGTAGCCGCGGTGCATGTACCCGATGACGGGCTGGACGTCGAAGGCGCGCTCGCCGTCGACCCGGGCGACCAGACGGAGCACACCGTGAGTGGATGGGTGCTGGGGACCGATGTTGAGCGTCATGTCCTCGGTCTGCAGCTCGACCGAGACGGAGACCTCGCTCAGGTGTCTGATGGTGTCAGCGTCGATCGACATCAGGCCTCCGGGTTCTCCGTGCTCGGCTCGTCTGCGGCTGCGTCGCCACCCTCGGTGGGCATGGCCTCCACGTCCACGTCACCGGGCCACGGCTTCACCTCGCGGCTGAGGAGCGGGAAGCTCTTGCGGAGGGGGTTGCCGGTGAAACCCTCGGGGAGATAGAGATGGATCAGGTTCGGGTGCCCCTCGAAGTGGATGCCGAACATCTCGTGGGCCTCACGCTCGTGCCAGTTCGCACCGGCGTACACGTCGACCAGGCTGGCGATCGTGGGCGAGTCGACGGGGAGGTCGGTGGAGAAGGTGACCCGCCGTCCCTCGAACACGTCGCCGACCGTGCAGATCACCTCGATGCGCTCCTCCACTTCGTCGGTGAGGGGGTAGCCGACGGCGGGGTCGTTGGTCCACTCGATGGCGGACAGGAAGGAGAAATAGCCGAAGCCGAGATCGTCACGGGCAGTGGTCAGGGCCTCCACCCACCGCTCGGCGGGCACGTGCACCTTGACCGTGTCGAAGGTGATCTCGGCCTCCCCGCCCACGGCAGCCGCCACCGAGTCGGCGAACTCCTGGAGCGGGTGGACGGTTGTGGTCTCCGCCTGCTCGGACGTCACGTCAGACTGGTTGGAGGTCACGCCTGTTCCACTTCTCCCGGACGTCCTCGCCCTGGATGATCTTCTGCAACAAAACGATGCCCTCGAGCAACGCCTCGGGTCGGGGCGGGCAGCCGGGCACGTACACATCCACGGGGATCAACTGGTCGACGCCTTTGGTCACCGAGTAGGAGTCCCAGTAGGGGCCGCCGCAGTTGGCGCACGAGCCCATCGAGATGACGTACTTGGGCTCGGGCATCTGGTCGTAGAGACGACGGATCGACGGCGCCATCTTGTCCGTCACCGTCCCGGCCACGACCATCAGGTCGGACTGACGGGGAGAGGCGGGCAGGGGGATGATCCCGAACCGCATGAAGTCGTAACGGGGGCTCGACGCCGCCATCAACTCGATGGCGCAGCAGGCCAGACCGAACTGGAACAGCCAGAGCGAGTACTTGCGGGACCAGTTGAGGAGCCACGAAACCGGCTTCGGGGCCCCGAACTTCTGAATCACTCCCACTGGAGGACTCCCTTCTTGGCTGCGTAGACGAGACCCTCGACGAGGGTGAGCGTGAAGAGGATGATGGCGATCAGGCCGAACATGCCCAACTCCTCGGCGGCGATGGCCCAGGGGAAGACGAAGACGGCCTCGACGTCGAAGATCAGGAACAGCAGACCGAATACGAAGTAGCGGACGTAGGTCTGGCTCCACCCCGTGCCCACCGGATCGACACCGCATTCGTAGATCTCGGCCTTGGTCATCTTCGGCTTGGAGGGGCGAAGAACCGCGGCGACGCCCAGCATCACGAGGACGAGGACGGCGCCCAGCGCTACGAACGCGCCGACCGTCAGATAGCTCTCGAAGTAAGTGCTCATGCCTCTATCTGTGGCCCTGTAGGTGGACGGGGGCGAGTATAAGCGGCCCCTCTCGTGGGCCGAAGTCCAGGGTGATCTACCCTGCCCTCGTGCCTCTTCCACCATCGTACGACGGCCGCGGCCTGGTCAATTTGGCGGCCGAGATCGAGACACGACTCATCGGATCGGCCCCGTCACCACGGCTCTCCGACCCCTCTCCGATCCCCGATGCGGACACCTACGTGCTGGTTCTCTTCGACGGTCTGGGGGTGGCCCAACTCGGGCACCCGGCCGCGGGCCGGTTCTCCAGCGACCATGCGGCCACCCTGGAGGCACCGTTCCCCACGACGACGAGCGTGTCGATGGCGACGCTGGCGACAGGCTTGCCGCCGTCCCGACATGGCCTGGTGGGACACCTCGTCTGGCTCGAGGAGCACGACCGGGTGGTCAACACCCTGAAGTGGGTCGACCTGACCGGAGCGCCCGTCGAGCACGACCACGCCGGCGTCCTGCCCCGGCCCAACATATGGGAGCGTCTCCGGGCCGCCGGGGTGGAGCCGATCACGGTGCAGTTCGACGGCTTCACCGGGACGCCCTTCTCCCGGGTCCTCTACAGGGGAGCCCGGTTCGAGGGCGCGTGGGACGTGGACGACATGGCCCGGGCGACGGTGACGCTCGCCTCGGAGCCACGGCGGCTGATCTTCACCTACTACCCCGCGGTGGACGTGGCCGGGCACGTCACCGGACTGGACACGCCGGAGTTCGAGCAGGCGATGACCGAGGCCGCCATGCTCTGGGACCGCATCGCCTCCAACCTCCCGCCGGGTGTCGCCCTGCTCGGCACCGCCGATCACGGGCTGGCCGCCTTTCCGCCCGACCGAAAGCTGATCGTCGATCGGGACGAGTACCCGGGGTTGCGGTTCGCCGGCGACACCAGAGGGGTGCAACTTTGGGGGGATCCGACCCAGATGGAAGACTTCGCCACGGCGACCGGCGGCGTCCTGGCCGACCCGGCGGAGCTGATCGGCCCCGACCCGGCCCCGGTGGCGCTGCGGAGGCTCGGCGAGAAGGTCCTGTTGCCACCCGACGATCTGGCGGTGATCCCGGGAGGGTTCGACAAGCGACTCGTCTGCTACCACGGCGGTCTGAGCCGCGCCGAGGTCGAGATCCCCCTGCTGGTCGGTTAGGAGGCCCGCCCGCGGCCCAGCCAGTCGGCAGCGACCTCGAAGAATGGCTCGGCCCGCTGCTCCAGGGCGGTGACCACGAATCGGGTCTCGGCCAGCGCCCGGGCGATCATGTCGTGGGTGTAGGAGTACTCGACCTGGTGCACCTCGAACTCGTCCTCGTCCTCGATGTCGATGGCACCGGCCTGGTCGACCGTGACGTCGAGGTCGAGGTCGATCATCTCGTAGCGGCCCGCTCCCACCCAACGGGGCGGTGTGGTGATGTCGACGAAATGGGAGAACTTCGACTCGGGCCCGTTGTAATGGAGGTGCCACCAGCCGTCGTGTGGCGCGCAGAACACGGCGTCGGACGGTGTCGGCGGATAGACGACCGGGCCCTTCCACCTCCTCGACCC
>JAGFIR010000078.1 GCA_024103415.1 Acidimicrobiales bacterium | reverse complement strand
TGCTCATGGTCGGTGTCTACGCCATCGGTCACATGTCCCTCTACGCCTTCTCCCAGTTGCGTCAGTCTCATCAATCCGCGATCCGGGGTTTTGTCAAGACGCTCGAGGCCAAGGACATGTACACCCGCGGGCATACGGAGCGGGTCGCCTACTTCGCTCAGCTCATCGGGGAAGAGCTCCGGTTTACCGGCACTCAGTTGGAGGCCCTCAAGTGGGCCGCCCTCATCCACGACCTCGGGAAGCTGGCGGTTCCCACGGAGCTGATCCGCAAGCGGGGCCGTCTCGACCCCGACGAGTACGCCGAGATGAAGGCACACGCCCATCTGGTCGAGGAGATCCTCGCCGAGGTCGACTTCCTCCAGCCGATGGTCGACATCGCCTCCGGGCATCACAGTCACTACGACGGCTCCGGATACGGGGGCCGGGGCCACACCGAAGGCGAGACTCCGAGTCTGGAGGCGTGCATAGTCGCCGTGGCCGATGCCTTCGATGCCATGACCTCGGCGCGGTCGTATCGCATGGCCCTCTCCCAGCAATACGCCATCGCCGAGCTCCGGAAGAACGCCGGTGGGCAGTTCCACCCCGACGTCGTTGATGCTTTCGAGCGTGCCCTGGAGAAGACCGGTCGACGCTGGGGCGCGCCGCACGTCAACGACGAGGAGATGGCCCGTCGGCTCGCCGAGGACCCGGAGTTCAGCTTCCATGGCTGACCTGCACCCCAGGGTCGTGGCCATCTTCTCCTGGCTCTTCCCTGCGGGGACGGCCGTCGCCGGCCTGTACCTGGCGGCTATCGCCGAGGCCGACGAGATCCATCTTCTCGTCGCCACCACTGCGTTGGTGATCGCATCGCTGATTCCCGTCGCCGCCTCGTACAGCGGGAACCGGTTCACGACCGGTCAGGCGGTCGCCGCCGCCATCCCGTTCGTGTTCTACGAGGCACGCACGGAGGCGGGGCACCTGATAGGCGTCGATCTCATCGGGGTGCTCGCGGTCTACGGCGTAGGTCTGGCGCTGACCTGGGTGTTCCGCTTCGCCCGCGGCGAGGACCACATCGAGATGCTCCCCGTGGTCATCCGCCGTCTCGTGGGCTACAGCGCCTATGCGGTCACCTTCACTGCCATGCGCCGGGGCCCCTTCGAGGAACTGACCGGCGGATGGGCCGACCTCGTGCCGTTCCTCGTCGCGTTGCTCGCCTGGGCGATCGTCGAGGTGGTGGTCAGGTCGCTGCTCGTGATCGGGACCCGTGAGCTGTCACGGTCTTACATGGCCCGGGCTTTCGTCCAGGACCTGAACGTGTTCTCCGGTCTCGTCCTCACCGGGGCCCTCTTCGGGGAGCTCTATCACCATCTCGGGTGGTGGGCGCTGCCGATCGCACTTCTCCCGTACTCCTTTGCCCACGCCGCCTTCAAGCGATTCCAGGAGACCAAGGTCACCTACAAGCAGACGATCCGGGCACTGGCACGAATCCCCGAGGTCTCCGGTCTCGCCGTGGACGGCCACGCCGACCGCACCACGGAGATGGCCACCGCCATCGCCAAGGAGATGGGTCTCGGCCCGGTCCTGGTGGAGCAGGTGGAGTTCGCCGCCCTGATGCACGACATCGGCCGGATCAGCCTCAACGAGCCGCAGGTGCTGAAGATGGGCTACACCGACGACGACATCGCCCGCTGGAGCGCCGAGATCATCGCCGAGTCGCCGTATCTGGAGCGTGTCGCCGAGCACGTGCGGCATCAGTACGAGCCATACCGCCAGCCCGGTCAGCAGGACGACCCGGAGATCAGCATCGTCGCCCGCATCATCAAGGTGGCTGCGGCGTACGACTGGAAGGTGAGCGAGGGCGGGCTCACGCCGCTCGCCGCCCTGGAGAGCCTTCACGGTGGCGCCGCCTACGACTACGACCCCGACGTGGTGGCGTCGTTGAGACGGGTGCTCGAGCACCGACGCCAGTTCACGCCGGTTCGCGCCTGACGGCTAGGACCGATCGTGGCTCTGGCGGTGGGCCGTGCCCGACTCCGCCTGGGCGCCCCGTCTGAAGTAACGACGGGGCCGGCGCAACTCGTACTCGAGGAACATCCCCAGTCCCAGTGCCAGGAATATGTCGCCGAGGCTGATCACCTCACCGATGCCGGCGAGACGCAGCGGGATGACGTCGGCGAAGAAGGTGAGCCTCGACGTCTCGTCGAGCAGGATGTGCTTGTAGCTGCTGCTGAGGTCGGGCTCGGTGATGGTGAAGCCAGAGGCCACCTCGGCCGCACCGGCCAGCACGGGCATGCCCCCGTTGACCGCGATCACGAGCAGGTTGGCGAGGACGCCCAGGCCGGCGATCCACATGCCCGGCTTGGTCCGGTTCATCGCCACCATCACGATGAGCAGCACGTAGGAGAAGAGCATCATGGGGACGCCGAACTCCGAGTAGTCCTCGGGCAACCAGTTGGTCCCCGCCTGCAGTGCCAGGGCGATGAAGAGGAGCCACCAACCCTTGAGCTCGATGTCACCGAGGTTGACGAGGCGACCGCCCCGGAGCACTGCAATCGCCAATGCGATGAACAGAACCAGAGCAAGCCATAGCATGATCCGACGCTATCAGGCCGGGCCTGAGATGGAGTGCTGGAGCCGATGATTCGACTGGACAAGGACGGGCCGCGGGCGACGGTGACCATCGACGACCCCGATCGACGCAATCCGATGTCGGTCGAGGCGATGGACGGGCTCTGCGACGCCACGGCCGACGCCCTCACCGACCCCGACGTTCGCGTCATCGTCTACACGGGCGCCGGTGACCGGTCCTTCTCCGCCGGAGGGGATCTGAGCGGGTCCTTTGCCGACGATCCGATCGGTCTCCACAAGGAGCGGGGGCGTCTCGCCGACCTGTTCCGGATGATGACCCGGGGCGGCAAGCCCACCGTTGCCCGCGTGAACGGCGACGCGCTCGCCGGAGGCTTCGGTCTCGCGGTCGCTTGTGACGTGACCATCTCCGTCGACGATGCCCGGCTGGGCACCCCGGAGATGGGCGTCGGTCTGTGGCCGATGATGATCTCGGCGGTGCTGATGCGGGCCATGCCCCGCAAGGCGGTGCTCGAGATGATGCTCACCGGCCGGCTGATCACTCCCGACGAAGCCTTGCGTCTCGGTGGCGTGAGCAGGGTCGTGCCCCGTGAGGAATTGGACGCCGAGGTCGACCGGGTGGTGGACGCGCTGGCCAAGGGGAGCCCGGCCGTCGCCATGCTGGGCCGGGACTCCTTCTACGGCATCGCCGACGCCGACTTCGACACCGCCCTCGACCGACTCCAGGCCGGTCTGACCCTGGTGACCTCCACCGAGGATGCGGCGGAGGGCGTCACTGCCTTCCTGGAGAAACGCAAACCGGACTGGCGGGGCCGGTAGTGCCCGCAGCGCAGATGCGGCGGAAGATCCAGATCACCGCCTGGACCCTGATTTGGAGCGGTGTCTTCATCGGTGGCTATCTCGCCTGGCAATTGGTCGGGACCGACTGGCTCAACCGCCGGACCCAGGCCGACGCCGCCACGGCGCTCGAGGAGACGATCGACGACGCCGAGGTGGTCGAGGAGGAGTTCGACTCAGACGAGGTCGCCGGCGACGTCGAGCTACCGCCGGGGATCCCTGACACCGTCACGCTCTTCACCGAGCCGGAGGCCGTCCACGGCGAGCCGGTGGCCCGGATCCGGATCCCCG
>JAGFIR010000075.1 GCA_024103415.1 Acidimicrobiales bacterium | reverse complement strand
CAGGGGACCGCCGAGAAGGCGCCCTTCAGCCGGGCAGACCTGGACGGTCTGCTCGATCTGGCGGCGAAGGGGATCGCCGAGTTGCACGACCTCCAGAGGAGGGCGGTGGAGTCGTGATCCCGCGGCTCGTCATAGCCACCAAGAACCGCGGCAAGGTCACGGAGATGCGAGCCCTCCTCGAAGAAGCCGGCATCGTGTCCGAAGTCGTCGAGGGACTCGACTGGCCTGACGTCGACGAGACCGGGGACACCCTCGAGGAGAACGCCCTCCTCAAGGCGAGGGCAGTCTGCGAGGCCACCGGTCTCCCGGCGCTGGCTGACGACACCGGCCTGGAGGTCGATGCACTCGATGGCGCACCGGGGGTGAGGACCGGGCGCTTCTCCGGTCCGGACGCCACCTACGACGACAACATCGATCACCTTCTGGAGCTGCTCGGTGATCGCCCCGACCGGGGCGCCCGATTCCGAACCGTCGTGGCCTTGGTCTTCCCCGACGGGGTCGAGATCACCGCCGAAGGGGTGGTTGAAGGCGAGATCACGTCCGGGCGGCGGGGCAACGGGGGCTTCGGGTACGACCCCGTGTTCGCCATCGACGGCGTGACCCTCGCCGAGATGGGCGTCGAGGAGAAGAACCGGATCTCCCATCGCGCCCGGGCGGTCGAGGCACTGGCCAGGGAGCTGGGTCTGGGATGACGCGCGTCGTGGTGGTGGGCGCCGGATTCGGCGGGCTCAACGCCGTGAAGACGCTCCGACGGGCACCGGTCCAGATCGAGGTGGTAGACCGTCGCAACTTCCACCTCTTCCAGCCGTTGCTCTATCAGGTGGCCACCGCCGCCCTGAACCCGAGTGACATCGCGTACCCGATCCGTTCGGTGTTCCGTGGCCAGGACAACGTGGCCGCGGTGATCATGGACGAGGTCGTCGACATCGATCTCGGAGAGAGGGAGGTGAAGCTCGCAGACGGAGGCTCGCTCTCTTATGACTATCTGGTGGTCGCCAGTGGGGCCACTCACTCCTACTTCGGCCGCGACGACTGGGCCGAGCACGCACCGGGCCTGAAGACGCTGGAGGACGCCGTCCGGATGAGGCGTCACATCCTCGCCGCCTTCGAGGAGGCGGAGCGGCACCCCGACCGGGCCGAGGAGTTGCTCACCTTCGTCGTCATCGGGGCCGGCCCGACCGGTGTCGAGTTGGCCGGTGCCTTGATCGAGATCGCCGTGCACTCGATGAGCCGCGAGTTCAGACGCATCGACCCCTCCAGGGCGAGGGTCCTGTTGGTCGAGGGCACCGACCGGGTCCTGCCGCCCTATCCGGAGCAACTGTCCGCCAGCGCCCGCAAGCAGCTCGAAGGAATGGGTGTCGAGGTGCTGACGGGGGAGATGGTCTCCGAGGTGGACGCCAGGGGTGTCACGCTCGCCAGCGGACAGCGGATAGAGGCCGCCACCGTCCTCTGGGCCGCCGGAGTGCAGGCGTCTTCGCTCGGAGCCAAGCTGGGTGTGAGCCTCGACCGGGCGGGGAGGGTCGAAGTCGAGCCCGACCTGTCCATTCCCGGTCATCCGGAGGTGTTCGTCGTGGGCGACCTCGCCCGGGTGCCGGGCGTCCCCGGCGTGGCGCCGGCCGCGATCCAGATGGGTCGTCACGTCGCCCGGAACATCATTGCCGACATCGAAGGCCGGGCCCGCCAGCCGTTCCGCTACAGGAACAAGGGGTCACTGGCGACCATCGGACGGGCCCGCGCGGTGGCCGACTTCGGATGGCTCCGTTTCGGGGGGTTCTTCGCCTGGGTCGCCTGGCTGGCGGTCCACATCTGGTACCTGATCGGGTTCCGGAACAGGTTCCTCGTCTTCCTGAACTGGGCGTGGAACTACGTCACGTTCCGCCGCGGGGCCCGGATCATCACTCAGTTGCCGAGATAACGCTCAGGGCCTGTTCTTGCCCTTGCCCGAGTTGTTCCCCGGTCCCTTGTTGGGATTGCTCTCCCCGTCGTTGCCGGAGTTGTTCCCGGAGCCCTTGTTCGGGTTCTCGCCGCTCTCGCCCGGTTGATCCTCGCCCTGGTCCGACCCCGGATCTCCCGGGCCGGGTTCACCCGATGGCGGGGGTCCCGTCGGCTGGCCGGAGGCGTTGCTGCCCTGACCGGGGTTGGGGTTGCCGTTGCCGGAGTTGTTCCCGGGCCCCTGGTTGGGGTTGCCGTTGCCGGAGTTGTTCCCGGGGCCCTGGTTCGGGTTGTCGTTGCCCTGTGCTGGCGGCGTGTTGCCCTGACCGGGGTTGTCGTTGCCCTTGCCGGAGTTGTTCCCGGGTCCCTGGTTGGGGTTGTCGCTGCCCGGGTCGGCTGCCGGGTTCTCGCCCGGCTGTTCCGTGAGCATCGAAGCGACCGCATCGAGTGCTTCGAGGGTTTCCGTATCCGGACCGGAGGCATTGAGGCTGGCGACCAGCGCCGTGGCACGTTCGACGTGGTTGGAGACTTCGGCCGCTTCTGCTTCTTCCATGGAGCGAGCCAGATGCTGCGCGGATCCGAGGGCATCGCCCCGCTCATGCAGGATCTCGGCTTCGGTGAGGCGCTCGGCGAGCCCGCCGTCTCCGATACCGACTCGCTCCAGCAGCCGGTCCAGCGGGTAGAGGAAGTCGTCCGGTGACGCGCTGTTGGCGAAGACCGCCATCGGGGCCATCAGGATGAACACCAGCGCCAGTCCGGCAAGTGTCGGCGCGAACCTCCAGGTGGAGCGTCGCACAGGACGGGGAGCGGCTGTGGGAGTCGGGCGGGACTCACGGGCGATGGCCGCTGCCTGAGCAATCAGATCTGCAGGCGGCTGGCTCAGTGCGTGGTTCCTCAGCGCCCGGATCTCGTCGATGACCGCAGAGACGGACGCCAGATCACGGTTCCGGTTGCGACCCTCGATCACTGCTTCCACCTGGGCGTCGGTGAGGTTTTGCCGGAAGCTCACAGCGTCACCTCCCCGTGTTCCAGATCGTCGCGCATGGCCCGAATGGCGCGGTGCTGAAGGGCCTTCACTGCCCCGACGGTCTTTCCCATGACGGCCGCGGTCTCCTCGAGGGAGAGGTCGCCTATTACTCGAAGGGCGATCACATCGCGCTGGTCGTCGCTGAGACGGTCGAGGAGTTGGATCACCTGATCGGCATCGACGAGTTCCATTGCCTCGGCCTCGACGTCGCCGCCGGCGAGCTCCGGCATTTCGTGGTCGGCCGTCGGCGGGCGACGTTGGGCGGCCCTCCGCCAATCGATGGCACGGCGGTGGGCGATGACGAACACCCACGAACGGAACGACGACTCGGTCCCCTCGAATTTGTGGATGTCGCGGGCAACCTGCAGGAAGACTTCGCCGGCGATGTCCTCGGCGTCGGTGACTCCCAGGCCCGCCAGATATCCGGTGACAGGGCCGGCGAGATCACGGTAGATCTCACCCCACGCGGCCTCATCGCCGCGTCGGGCCCGCTCGATTCGATTTGGTCGGCCGAGCAGGCCGACACGATCACGAAGCTGAACCACTGAGTTCCCGTCTCCCCTTGGCGCCAGGTTAGGACCGCCACCGCCCGTAGCGACGGGTCCCCCAGTGTGAGGTCTAGTCCATTCGGGGTTAAGCAGACATAAGTG
>JAGFIR010000064.1 GCA_024103415.1 Acidimicrobiales bacterium | reverse complement strand
GCAGCGACGCGGGCACGACGAACCTGCGATGGGCCCGGGCAACCCCGAGGGCGACGTATTTCTCCTCCCGGTGACCGAGCCCCCAGAGGGCGAGGACCAGCCTGGTGTACTCCTCCCGGTCGGCGGGTGGCCATTCCTCGACGATGTGCTTCACGATGGGGACGCGACCCGCCTTCTGCACGCCGTAGAAGGGCATGTCGGTCTTCATGTAGGCCTGCATCCCCGCCGCCTTCTCCGGGTCGGCGGCCGCGGACAGAGCCTCCCGGGCGTATCCGACCGCTTGCTCAATGGTCACTCGAGACCTCGCCTTGATGCTGGACCTCTCACATCGCCATTCAATTCACTACGACTTGAGGGCTCGGAGACGGTAGCGCTCAAGGTCTCGATCAGTCCCTACCGGGCTGCCGCTTCGACTCATGGAGTTGAGACACGTTCTCAGTCTCATCGGCGCGATCGAAAGGTTGCTCGATGGTGCCTCTCATTCGGCAGTCAAGGCTCGTGCGTTCGCCGAGGCCTACGGGCGCTATCAGCCGAAGTCAGACGCTTGATAGAGGCCGAGAAAGACCTGGAACTCGTCGGCGAGCTCGATAGGCTTTACCCGAGGGGACTCCCGCCGCAATCACCTCAGCTCGGGAGGCATAATTCTCGGCAACGCCGCTATATCGGCGCAGGACCTGGACTGAAGGGATGGCTTGAAGGGTTTGTGAGCGCCGGCCGCATCCATCAGAAGACCAGGCATGTGCCGCCGCCAGGGTCAAGGAGGACCGGAGAGCGGGTTCTCAAATCCTCTTGACCGCAGGGTCTCATCGGCACTCCTGAGGCCGCCTGAGCGCCTGCTCACCCGATGTTTCACCCGCTGCCACACAAGGAACGGATATTCCCGGCACTTTTGTAATTCGACGACTAACCCTCACCAGGTGAATGCTATTATGCGTACAAGCATCACGAGGGAGCGAAAAGTTGGCTACCTGGGAACCCACGGTCGAGGACTACAGCCGAATCTTCCGAGAACAGAATCCGTGGCATGAAACTCTCAATGTCCCGGAGGTGCTGGCCCCTCCGAACGAGCGGCCCCTCGTCCGATTGCTGGCGGATCGGCTCACAAGCAACCAACCCCCCCGATATCAACTGGTGCTCGGACCTCGCCGAGTGGGCAAGACAACCTGCATGTACCAGGTCGTGCGCACGCTCCTGCGTTCAGGAGTCAATGCAGACCGCCTCTGGTGGCTGAGATTGGATCACCCTCTTCTCATTGACTGGTCCCTGGGCGACATCGTCCGCCAGATACTCGACATTTCGAAGGCGGAGCCAGACAACCCCTGTTTCTTGTTCCTCGACGAAATTGTCTACGCAAAGAACTGGGACCTGTGGCTCAAGACCTTTTACGACGACCGATACCCCGTGAGGATTGTCGCCACCTCAAGTGCCACTGCTGCTCCCAAAGAGCGAAAGTTGGAATCAGGAGTGGGTCGTTGGGATGAGAACTTCCTCTCGCCGTATGTTCTGACTGAGTACCTCCAGTTGATCGACCAGCCTGTTGAGGTGGAGGTGTTAGGCAATCTGAGATTGAGCATCGAGAACGCGATCAATGCGGACCTTCCGGTGCCTCCCCTGAAACAGCACTGGGAGCGTCTATTGCTGACCGGCGGATTCCCTGAACTACTGCTGTGGGCTGAAAGCCAAGCTGCACCAGAACTCTCCGACGTGACACTGGAGTCCCAGCGTCTCCTCAGGAACGATGCCATCGAGCGGGCCGTATACAAAGACATCCCTCAGTCGTTCCGGGTCGACAAGCCGGTTCTGCTCGAGAGGTTGCTGTACCTCCTGGCTGGCCAGATGACGGGTGTTCTGTCCCCTTCCACAATCTGCAGAGACCTCGAAGGTCTCTCGCAGCCGACCTTCGATCGGTACCTCCATTACTTGGAGCAGGCGTTCCTGGTGTTTGTCTTACCCAACTACTCAGGAAGTGAGAGAGCGATACAAAAGCGCGGTCGAAAGCTCTACTTCTACGATGGCGCCGTTCGCAATGCAGCGCTACAGCGCGGGCTCGGTCCTCTCTCGGACCCGGGAGAAATGGGAAACCTGGTCGAGAATCTTGCGGCAGCCCACCTGAAGGCCCTGGCTGTGCGCACGAATGTGCGGCTTCATCACTGGCGCGACGGGAATAACGAGGTGGACCTGATCTATTCCCACCCCACGCATCCGGTGGCGTTTGAGATTGCACTGTCGCAACAACATTCGCGAAAGGGACTGCAGGAACTCATGAACCGCCACCCGGAGTATGTCGGGAACTGTTTCCTGGTAGCTCCAGGAGCTGTTGCAGCACACCCCGCTACCTCGGCGACAGGAGTGGGAACCCTTCCTCTCGACCTTTTCCTCGCGATCGTCGGCGCCCAGACAGAGATTGCGATGGTGCCGATGCTTGAGATCCGGGACACGCTCTTCTAGGTCTCGAAGGGCGCCACAAGCGCATCTGGATCAGACCTCGCTGATCTCCAGGGTCCCGTCGTCGAGGACCACGAGACGCTGGCCCTCTTCGACCCGCACGGCGGATGACTCCTCGACCACCGTCGCCGGGCCGTTGACCTCGAAGCCGGCGGGCAACGACGCCCTCTCCCAGACCCTGTCCCGTCCCACCGGCTTGGATGCGGTGGGCGCCCCGCCGACCGACTCCCATCGGAGCGGCGCATCACCGAGGGCGGTGGCCCGAAGGGTGACCAACTCGATCGGCTCATCGGGGCGGACGAAGCCGAAGTGACGACGGTGGGCCTCCTCGAAGCTCGCCCGGATCGAATCCCACGACGGCTGGGCCGCAACCTCCAGTTCGTGAGACTGTCCCCGATACCGGCAGTCGAAGGTGACGGACACCGACGAGTGATCGGTCCCGAACACCTCGACGAAGCGCTCGCCCACCTCGTCGGTACGTTCTGCGACCTCGGCGGCGAGACGGTGGTCGCCACCGGGCAGCATCACCGTCCGCGCCACGTCGATGCGGGGTGGGGAGAGCAGCATCCCCACCGCGCTGAAGACCCCGGAGAGGGGCGGGACGAGGACCCGCGGGATGTCGAGACGACGGGCCAGACGCCCGGCGTGCAGGCCACCGGCGCCACCGAACGCGACCAGCACGGCTCCCCTCGGGTCGGCGCCCTCCTCGACGGACACGGCGCGGAGAGCGTGCTCCATGTGACTGTCCACCACCTCGAGCATCCCGGCCGCGCAGGACTCCATCGACAGGGAGGCAGCCTCCCCGAGACGGGCCAGCGCCTGACGCGCGGCGTCGAGGTCGAGACGGAGCCGTCCGCCCAGCGCCAGATCGGCCGGGATGTGACCGGCGATCAGGTTGGCGTCGGTGACCGTGGGCTCCGACCCTCCCCGCCCGTAGGCCGCCGGACCGGGGTCGGCGCCCGCCGATCTCGGCCCGACGCGCAGCGCGCCACCGCGATCGAGCCACCCGATGCTCCCGCCACCGGCCCCGATCGTCCGCACCGGGACCGACGGCACCCGAGCCACTCTCCCGGCGACCCGGTGACCGGATCCCGTGGCGGGAACACCGCCCGAGATGCGGCAGACATCGGTGGAGGTGCCGCCCATGTCGAAGGAGATGACCTCGTCGTGGCCGTGGTGTGCGCCGAGCGCGGCCGCGGCGACGACACCACCTGCGGGCCCCGAGAGCACCAGTTGCACGGCCTGCGCCGAGGCCTGATCGAAGGGCAGCAGCCCGCCGGCCGAGGTCATCACCAGAGCCCGGGCCACGGGGAGCGCCGCACCGAGTCGGGAGAGATAGCCGGCGACTGCCGGAGTCAGGTAGGCGGACAGGATTGCAGTGGCGATCCGCTCATACTCCCGGAACTCGGGGGAGATGGCGGTGGCAGCGATGGTGCGGACCCCCGAGGCTGCCTCCAGGGCGGCCGCGAGGTCGGCCTCCGCTCGCGGTTCGAGATAGGCCTCGATGCGTCCGAGCACGGCGATGGCCGCTCCCGACCCGGCAAGACCCGCCGCGGTCTCTTCCAGATCACCCAGGGCCACCCTCGCCGGCCGGCAGACCAGCGGCGTGGGACGGTCGACGGCCGGGTCGTAGAGCGAGGGCCGGTCCTGACGGGCGATCTCGACGAGATCCTCGAAGCCTGGATCCGTGACCAGGGCCACACTGGCCCCCTTTTCCTCGAGGAGGGCGTTGGTGGCGACGGTGGTCCCGTGCAGGAAGACATCGTCGGATCGCCAGTCCACGGCGGAGGAGACGGCCACAGCGGGATCCGCCGGCGTGGTGGGCACCTTGAACCCGGTCACCTGGCCGCCCTCGTACACCGCGACGTCGGTGAACGTCCCGCCGACGTCGACCCCGATCAGACGCACGGGGTTAGCCTCGCCCCATGACCGTCGTACCCACACCAACGCCCAACCCGAACGCGGTCAAGTTCGTGGTCGGCGTCCCCGTCGGTGGCCCGGCGACCGTCAAGGAAGCCGCCGGGGCGGAAGGTTTCGCCGCCGAGATCATCGAGCTGGAGGGCGTGAGCAACGTCTTCTTCACGGCCGACTTCGTCACGGTCAACAAGGATCCCTCCGCGGACTGGGACCAACTGGTCCCGCAAGTGGTGGCGATCCTAGAACGCGCCTTCCCCGGTTAGCTACGGACTGATCACCGTCCTCGGGCGACGGACACCGTCGGTGTCCTCGGCCATCACCACCACGCGCCACCTGCCGTCGGCCAGCGCCTCGCCACCGAGCACGGGACCGGTCGACGTCTCGATCTGGGTCTCGAGCTGCTCGGGGATGGCACCGAGGGTCATCGGGAGAGGCGTGGCCGTCACCGCGGAGACGGCCACCGCTGGTGGCCTCGTGACCCGGGGCAGACCGTCGGGTCCGATCGCCACCTCGACCACCAGCCTCCTGGGCGGCTGGCGGGTGAACAGGCCATCCGGGCCCGACACCAGCGACCGCACCAGCACCTCCACCTCGTAGGTGAAGGAGGCCGTCTCGGTCACCGAGACCGCACCGACCCAATCGACGAAGACCTGGGTCCCCTCGGGAGCCTCGGGAACCGGGACACCGGCGGGGAGGAGCGAGACGAGTGTGGATCTGGAGACGTCCGATCCGTCGACCGACACGTACTCGACGGCGAACCACTCGGCGTGGGCGACGGCGGCATCGGCCAGAGACCCGGTGTCCACGGCGTAGAGGTCGGCCTCGGACACGATCATCGGCGACGTCGCGACGGTCGGAACCGTCGTCGGGGCCACCGGCACGGTGGTCGAGGATGCCGCGACCTCGGCGGCGACCGTCGCCGGTGGCGGCGCCGGCTGGTTGCGCATGAACGAGAACGCCAGCGCGCCGAGGGCGATGGCGACCGCGACGATGATCACCAACCGATTCGGATCCGGCCTCTTCGCGTCCAGAGCCTCCCAAGGGATCCGCTCGTAGGTCTCGTGCCTCTCCTGGTCCATACAGCCGAACCTATGGGCCTGGAAGTGGCGTAACAAGGGGTTTGAACCCGGAGGAACCAGGAGCCTCCGGCTAACGTCTTTTTCGACATGGCGTTCAACCCCGACCCGAAACCGGGCCGCTGGATCCTCCCCCTGGTCGTGCTGGCGATGATCGCGTTCACCTACTACTTCGTGCGCGAACTGCCCCAGGCCTCCCCCGACACGACAACGCCGGGAGCCACGACGACCACCACGGGCGAGGGCACGGGGACGACCAGCACCACCACCGCGGGCCCGATCGATCCCGCGGTCCAGGCGTACGTGGACGAGGTGCGATCGATCAACACCGACCTCGCCGCCCAGGCCGCCGAGCTCACTGCCGCCAACTCGGGGTTCGACGCCGACCCGCGTGAGGTTCAGTACTCGGACGCGGTGACGAGGTTCCAGGCCGTGCAATCGGCCACCGCGGCCCTCCTCGGTCGCTTGGAGGGCCTGACGGCGCCGGCCGGGCTGGAGTCACATCACACGACGCTGGTCAACGCCCTCACCGCGGCCGACACCGCGGCGACCGACGCCCTCTCGGGTCTGCAGAGCGACGATCCGGGCACCCTCCGGCGCAACTCCGTGAGCGCCTACGCCGACTCGGCAAGCCAGTTCGCCAACGAACTGGCTGCCCTGGAGGAGACCGCCGGCGTCCCACCGGCCGAGACGGACGACACGGGTGACACCGGCGATACCGGCGAGGGCGAAGAGCCTGCCGACGAGTCCGGGGACGGGTAGGGCCTAGTACCCGTAGTCGTCCGGAAGAGTCGACTGGCTCTCCGCTTGTGGCTCCCCGGTCACCATCTCGCCGTCAGCCCCCACCACGTACCAGACGTCGTTGAGGCCCTGACCGTTGACGTCGCCGGGTGCGCTGTCCCCTGCGAAGTAATAGAGCGGCTGACCGTTCACCGTGAGCTGGGTGGTCCCATCGGTCCGCTCGGTGGTGCCGAACTCGAATGCAGACGCGTCGAGACCGGCGGCGGTCGTGTCACCGGGTACCGCGGGCCAGTTCTGGGCACAGGAGTCGT
>JAGFIR010000029.1 GCA_024103415.1 Acidimicrobiales bacterium | reverse complement strand
ACGTGCGCATCCTGTCCCGTATGGATGGCGTCGAGTTCGTGGGAGGAGCCGATCCCGCCGGTGACGTCCATCGATCCCTGGGCGGGCACACCCTCTTCCATTCGCTCGACGACATGCTGGACGCCGGTGTCGACGCAGTGGTACTCGCCACGCCGGCCGAGGACCACGAGAAGGCAGCCTGCCGTCTGGCCCGTGCCGGCATCCACACTCTCATCGAGAAGCCGTTGGCCACGGACATCGGCGGGGCAGAGGCCGTGCGGGACTCTTTCCGTGAGACCTCGTTGGTCGGTGCGGTCGGGCACGTGGAGCGCTTCAACCCCGCGCTGCAGGAGATGAAGCGACGTCTCGACTCGCGGTTCCTGGGGAATGTCTTCGCCATCTCGACCACCCGGGTGGGGCCGTTCCCGCTCCGTATCAACGGCGTCGGCGTCATTACCGATCTCGCCATCCACGACATCGACATCGTGCAGTGGCTGATCGGCCCTTTCGCCACACTCAAGTCTCAACTGGCCCACCAGATCGGCACCGACCGGGAGGACCTGGTGACCGCCGTGGGTCGGCTCGCCGACGACACCGTCGTGTCGATGTCGGTGAACTGGCTTACCCCATCGAAGAGACGCGAGGTCACGGTGCTCGGAGAGAGAGGAGCACTGGTCGCCGACCTGCTCACCTCCGACCTCACCTACTACTCCAACTCGGCGATACCGGTGGAATGGGACGAGATGGCCCGGCTCAAGGGCGTTTCCGAAGGAGACGTCACGCGCTACGCGATCCGCAAGACCGAACCGCTCCAGCTCGAGCTGGAGGGTTTCCGGGATGCGGTGCTCGGCCGGGCCGGGGCCCAGATCGTGACCCTCGACGAAGGTGTCGAGGTGATGTGTGTGGCGGCTGCGCTCGCCACCGGGGGGTTGTGAGCATCCGCATCGCGTCGGTGGTGGGGGCCCGACCCGAGTTCGTCCAGGTGGGGACGCTCGCCAGGGCACTCCCCGCGTACACGGGGAGGATCGACCCGATCCTGATCCACACCGGGCAGCACTACGACGCCAACATGTCCCAGGACTTCTTCGATCGGCTCGGACTGCCCCGCCCGGACCACACTCTCGGTGTCGGATCGGGAAACCAGGGAGTGCAGACGGGTCAGATGCTCTCCGTGCTCGACCCGCTCCTCCAGGAGCTCGAACCCGACGTCGTCATCGTGTTCGGGGACACCAACAGCACCCTCGCCGGCGCCCTGGCCGCGGCCAAGCTCCACGTCCCGGTGGCTCACGTGGAGTCCGGCCTGCGCTCGTTCAATCTGCGGATGCCGGAAGAGGTGAACCGGCGTCTCACCGATCACATGGCCAGCATCCTGTTCTGCCCGTCACCGAACGCTGTGGCCAATCTGGCGGCCGAGGGGATCACAGAAGGCATCCATCTCACCGGCGACGTGATGTTCGAATCCCTCCAGCACACCCTGGGGATGGTGGGTGACGGCCGGAAGGTGCTCGACTCGTTAGGGCTCGTGCCCAGGTCATATGCCCTGGCGACGGTCCATCGCTCCGAGAACACCGACGATCCAGAACGTCTCTCCCAGATCGTTCTCGGACTGGCCGATGTGGCCGCTGACGGCCTCGAGGTGATCTTCCCGGTGCATCCACGGACACGTCAGCGTCTCGACATCGGCCTCATGGCGAGCGGGGTGCGAATGATCGATCCGATCGGGCACCCCGAGGCAATGGCTCTGGCGCGCGACGCAGCCGTGGTGCTCACCGATTCCGGAGGCCTGCAGAAGGAGACCTACTGGCTGGGCACCCCGTGCGTCACCATGCGGGACGAGACGGAGTGGGTGGAAACCGTGGAAGCCGGCTGGAACCGGCTCGCCGGAGCGGATCGCAACGCGATACTCGAGGCGACGCGTTCCATGACCACCGGCAACCTGCCGGAACGGGTGGCGCTGTACGGTGAGGGGACCAAGGTGTCACATGCCATCCTCGACGCACTCATCGAGGATCTGGAGCGAATGGAGAAGGCTTCGTGAACCAGCGCTGGGGGATCGTGGGTGGCGGCATGATGGGCATGGCCCTCGCGCTCTGGCTGGCCGACCGCGGCGAGCGGGTCACCCTGATCGAAGGGGCCGACCACCTGGGCGGCCTGGCCGCGCCTTGGCGAATCGGAGACGTCACCTGGGATCGCCACTACCACGTCATCCTCAACAGCGACTCCCACGTACTCGGCCTTCTCGACCGCCTCGGGCTCACAGATGCGATCCGATGGGTCGAGACCCGTACCGGTGTCCTCGCCGACGGCCGACTGCACTCGGTATCCAACGTGATCGAGTACCTCCAGTACCCCGGGCTGAGCATGATCGACAAGCTCCGCATGGGATGGACCATCCTCTATGGCTCGAGGCTGCGGAACTGGAGGGCACTCGAACGGACATCTGTCGAGTCCTGGCTCCGACGGCACTCGGGGAACCGGGCCTTCGAGAAGTTCTGGCTCCCCCTCCTCCGCTCCAAACTGGGAGACAACTACGAGCGCACTTCGGCCGCCTTCATCTGGACGACCATTCAGCGTCTCTACGCGGCCCGGAGATCCGGCCTGAAGAAGGAGATGTTCGGCTACGTGTCGGGCGGCTACGACCGGATCATCGACGAGTTGGAGAAGGTATTGATCGCGTCCGGGGTGGAGATCCGCACGGGGGAGAAGGTCGGCTCGGTTACCGCCACGGAAGCGGGGGTGCGGGTGACGACCGGCACCATGGAAGAGACCTTCGATCGGGTCGTGCTCACGACGGCGCCACCTCTCACCGCACGTCTCGTCCCCGGGCTCAGCGACGAGGAGCGGGCCATGATGGCCGGTGTCGAGTATCAGGGCATCGTGTGCGCCTCCCTGCTCCTGGACCGCCCTCTCGGGGGGTTCTACGTCACCAACATCACCGATCCCGCACCCTTCACCGGGATCATCGAGATGACCACGCTCGTCGACCCCGCCGAGCTCGAGGGCCATCACCTCGTATATCTCCCCCGTTACACCACCGCCGCCGACGAGACCGTCACGATGACCGACGAGGAGGTGGAGGAGCGTTTCGTTGGCGCACTCTCCGATATGTTCCCCGGCTTCGGTCCGCAGAACGTCGTGGCGTTCAGGGTGTCCCGGGTCCCATTCGTGTTCCCGATTCCGACCATCGGCTACTCGGAACGGATCCATTCCATGGTGACGACGGTGCCCGGTGTCTACGCGGTCAACTCGTCGCAGATCCTCAATGGGACGCTGAACGTGAACGAGACCCTGCAGCTCGCCGCCAGAGCTCTCGGGGTCCTCACCGACGAGGTCGCCTACGAGCCGGCGATCCTCGAAGGAGCGGTCGCCCCGGTGGGTGCATGAGCAGCAAGCCGATCGCGCCGATCTCACTGGACCTGGACAACAAGTGGTCCTACCTCATGGTCCACGCCGAGCCGACCTGGGTCGACTACCCGAGCTATCTGCCCACCCTGGTGCCGCGGGTCCTCGACTTCCTCGACGAGCGCGACCTCAAGATCACCTTCTTCATCGTCGGCAAGGACGCCACCTTGCCCGGGCACGCCGAACTGCTGGCGGAGATCGCCCGAAGGGGCCACCGGATCGCAAATCACAGTCATGACCACAAACCGTGGCTGCACCGCTACACGCCTCGGGAGTTCTCAGAGGAGCTTCGGCGCGCCGAAGAGGCCATCGAGGCGGCGACCGGAGTGAGGACCATCGGGTTCCGCGGCCCGGGCTTCTCCCTCACGAACGAGGTCATCGCCGAGCTCGCCGCTCGCAATTACGCCTATGACGCCACGGTCTTCCCCAACGTCCTGAACCCGTTGAGCCGGGCCTACTACTTCCGGACGACGAAGCTGTCGCCGGAGGATCTCGAAGAGCGATCCGCCCTGTTTGGCAAGGTCTCGGACGCGTTCCGGCCGAACTCCCCGTTCCGATGGCGCCTCCGGGGCCCCCAGGACCTCCTCGAGATCCCGGTCACGACGTTCCCCGGTCTACGGACTCCGACCCATCTCAGCTACCTCGGGTACCTGGGCGGCAAGCTCCGACCTCTGGCCTCTCTCTACTACCGGATGGCCCTGGCACTGACACGGGCAACGCGCAACCCACCCTCCATGCTCCTCCACCCCCTCGACTTCCTCGGCTCCGACGACGACAGCGACCTCGGCTTCTTCCCCGGGATGGACATGCCCTCGGGCAGGAAGATCGAGCTGGCCCATCACTTCCTCGACATGCTCGGGTCGAGATACCGCCTGGTGCCGATGGAGGAGTACGCCGCGGGGTTGGTGCCCCGGAAGACGAGGGTGCCGAACTACTCCGGCGCTTCGGAGCGAAGAACCTCTTCGCGTCTGATCGGCTCGCGGTAGGGACCGATGCCCAGCTCCTCACGGAGGACCGTGGTCCCCAGGTGGAACAACTCGTCGAAGTAGCGCTTGTTCTGCGCCGACAGGAACCCGAGGCTTATCAGCTGGATGGCCACGATGAGGGCGATGCCGCCCACTACGAACGAGTGCGGAGAGAGCTCGAACGCAGCCAGAACCGCATCCGAAAACTCGTCTACTTCCGGTGTGACCCAGAACCGCAACGTGTGGAATGCCGCCCACCCGAGGGAGTAGAGGGCCAGGATCATGATCACCAGACCCGGGATCACGAAGTACATGAACGGCCGGAAGAGGAAGCTCGAGAACGCCTGCGATGCGACCGCCCGCTTGATCCGGATGCTCGATCGTCTGCGGTCGCCCACCGCCTTCTGGCGGCTCCAATCGAGGTGGGCGGGCACCTCGACGATTCGGGCACGGAGGACCTGCGCCTTGTAGATGATCTCGGTGTTGACCTCGAAGTCCCAGGCCTTCAGGTCGAGGCTCTGCACGAAGCGCCTGTCGTAGGCGCGAACCATTCCCGTGACCGTCGTCAGGCTTCCCTTCGCGGTGAGCGAGAGCAAGCGGTTGGCGGCACGGCTCAGCCACTCCCGGGTCTTCGGGACCGCGCTGACCTTTCCCCCCTTCACGTATGGCGAGGCGATCACCACCTTGGCACCGGTCTCCACGATCGTGTCCGCGAGCAGGCCGATGTGCTCGGGGCCGTAACTGAGGTCGCTGTCGAGCGTGATCACGAAGTCGCCACGAGCCTGATTGAACGCATAGCGAAGGGCCTGCCCGAGGTTGAAGTTGGTGCGGTGGCGGAGGAGGCGGACGCGTGGCTCGTCCCTGGCGAACTCTTCGACGATCTCAGACGTGCGATCACGCGACCCGTCGTCGACGACGATGACCTCCCAGGGGTACCGGTCCTCGATCCCCTTCAGGTAGTCGCAGACCTCTTTCAGGGTCTGTCCGATCATCGCTTCCTCGTTGTACGCGGGAAGCACCACCGAGATCATCTTGTCTCCCCCATTCCGCTCCTCCCCTCAGGGCCTCTTGCTTCGCCTCGAAAGCCCGAAGACAGTGTATTCCGGAGACCCACCGGGAGACAGGCCGAATTGGGAAACCTCACTATTCAGTCCGGCTTGCGCAAGACCGCCCTCATCAACGCCCCCCGCCCGGCGAACGTGCACAACGCATCCACCAGGGTGAACCCGCCGAGCGCGAGGGCAGACTTCAAGGTGAAGGACCGGACCAGCCACTCCGGGGCGCTCCGATCGGCCAGATAATTGTGCACGGTGTATGTCCAGTTCACCGGGCTCATCATCGACTTCAACTCGACGACCTCGAGACCGGCCTCGGCAGCGAGTGAACGCAACGAACGGGGACTGAAGAGGTTGAAATGCCTCGGGAAGTGATAACCGCCCCAATGCCGTCGCCTCCCCAGCCGCGCGTCTACCGAACGTATGTTGTCCGTGACGATCCCGACGCGGCCCCCCGGGCGAAGGATGCGATGGACGGATCGCAGTATCCCGGCCGGGTCGTCGACGTGCTCGATGACCATGATCATCATTGCGAAGTCGTAGCTGTCCGGGGGTAGGCCCACCTCGTCCAGGAAGCCCCTGTGAACCTGGATCCTCGGGTCGCTGATGGCCTCAGCGGCGCGTTCGTCCGGCTCCACGGCCTCGAGTCGCCAGGTGGGGTCGCCGAAGTCGCGGAGGATCCGGAGATGAAAGCCGTCACCGGCCCCGATGTCGACGATGGAACCCCCCGAGGGGACGTCGTGACACCAGTCGAGGAGACGTCTCTTCTCGAGGCGTCGCCTGAACTCGTACGCGATCCCGTACTCGTCCTCGGAGAACTCGTAGGCGTGATAGTTCGGGGGGTAGATCCGGCCGAGCTCCGAGCGCTCGGGTCGCGGGTGGAGGAAGTAGGCGTCGCAGCGCTCGCAGAGATACATCTGGAACGTGTCCGGGCTCGTCCTGTACTCGAAGTCCTCCCCGCGGGCCACGAGACGGGACCGGTCTCGCTTGCCACACACGGAGCAAGCGGAGTCCACCATTGTGAGGGTGGTGTGGTTCCGTGTCTCAGCCAACCTGCGCCTCCCGATGCCTCAAGGTGTCCCGTATCCAGCCCGCCACGTGACGAGCGTCGTCGCCGACACCGTAGATGTCGTGCGAGGCCACTGTGTACTGGTACCTCAACCCGACGAAACTCAGCCCCGGCGTCGCCGCCACCACCCCCCTGTCGTGCCGTGGCCTCCCATTCTCGTCGAAGGCCCCCTCCGCCTCCAGATGCCGGTAGTCGGCGCGGAGCCCGGTGCACCAGACGATCGTCATGCCCTCGGGGTCGAGAGTGGTGCCGTCCTCGAACCGAAGCCTGCCGTCATGCCAGCCGACAAGCCTGGGGTGGACCACCACACCGCGTGTCCGGGCGAGTTGTCGGGGTGTGGGCGGGACTATGGGGTCGCCGGCCGTCTCCAGCCCGGAAAAGAGCAGCCTCCCGAGCGGGGACCGGACCCTCATGTCGAAGAGGCCGAGTGCCTTGATCAGGCGATGGGTCTGGATCCCCAGCACGCGACGCGGCAGCACGAGGACATTGCTGGCGGCGAGGTGGATCTCCTCGAACCGGCCCGACTCCGCGAGCAAGCGGCAGATCTGGACTCCGCTGCTGCCCCCGCCGACGAGCAGGACCCGCGGTGTGGTGACCTGTGAAGGGTTGCGGAACTCCGCCGAGTGAAACTGGGGGATCCCGACGGGGAGGTCGGCGGCGAACTCGGGAACGTAGGGCCGGGACATGGCGCCGGTGCACATCACGACGTGACGAGTGCGGAGAATGCGGTCACCGGTCTCCACCTCCCAGTGGTAGGGCCCCTGATAGACCACCCGGCGCACCTCGACTCCCGTCTCGAGCGGCGGCTGGAAGGTGCTCAGGCAGGCGTCCAGGTAGGCCACGATCTCTTCGCGCGTGGCAAAGCCGTCGGGGTCCGGCCCCGGCAGACGATCCGGGATCATGGGGAGCGTGTTGAGGCGGTTGGTGGTGTTGGTGACGAAGCCGTCCCACCGGTTTCGCCAGGCAGAGAAGGGAAC
>JAGFIR010000019.1 GCA_024103415.1 Acidimicrobiales bacterium | reverse complement strand
GTGGGCACCGTCGTCCGCACCATGAACGGCACGGCCACCAGGGCATGGGCGATGGGGATGAGCCAGGCGCTGGCCCGGATGTCCAAGGGCCAATCGAGGGCGACGATGAAGCCGAAGCCAACCGTCACCGCCGAGGTTCCCAGGGGGAGCATCAGCACTACGTCGAACCATCGGGAGAGCCGGCTTCCACGACGCGTGATCACGGTCGCCGCCAGCAGGCCGACCACCGCAGCCAGGACCATGGCGACGGCCGCGTACCTGAGGGAGTTCCCCGCGGCGTCGATGGGCCGGCCCACGACCGGGTCGTCGTGGAAGAGGCGGGAGTAGGCGCCGGTCCCGATCGATCGCGTCACCAGCGAGCCAAGGGGGACCGCCAACGCGCCGATGGTCCCGACGACCGCGGCCGCGACGGCGACGCGAGCCCAGCCCCGGGGGCGGGGAAGGTCGGCCTCGGTGTCCAGGGTCCAGGTGACGGCGGTGCGCTCCTGATAGCGGGAGTAGGCGAGGAGGGCGAGCGAGACACCGACCATTTGCAGCACGGCGAGGACGGCAGCCAGGGGGAGGTCGAACAGCGTCACCGCCTGGCGGTAGATCTCCACCTCGAGGGTGGCGTATCGGTACCCGCCGAGGATCAACACCACCCCGAACGAGGTGAACGTGAACAGGAAGATGATCGACGCCGCCGCGGCGAGAGACGGCCGGAGCAGGGGCAGGGTCACCCTGGTGAAGACGCGCCACGGCGACGCGCCGAGGGTGCGGGCCGCCTCGTGCAGGGCCGGGTCGATCCGCGACCACAGCGTCGACACCGTGCGGACCACCACCGCGACGTTGAAGAACACGTGGGCGGCCAGGATCGCCCCCACCGAGTCGCGCCACCCCATGGCGAGGAAGGCGGTCCCCACCACCACCGTCGGCAGGACGAACGGGACCGTGACCAGGGCGGTCGCCAATCGCCGCCCGGGGAACCGGTAGCTGGACACCGCCCAGGTCAGAGGTGCCGCGGCGACGATCGTCAGGACCGTCGAGAGCACGGCCTGCCAGAGGGTGAACCAGCCCACGCGGCCCAGGCGGGACCAGACCGCGTCGAACCCGGTCCCGATCTCGCTCAGACCCAGGAACAGGACCCGCGCCACCGGGTACAGGAAGAAGTACCCGATGAACACCGCCGGGACGGCGGCGACGGCGGCCCAGCCCCAGCCGATCCGACGGATCAGCCTTCGAGGACGGCTATCCACTCGTCGATCCAGCGGCCACGCTCAGACCCTATTTCGGCCGGGTCGAGCCGGGCCGGATCGTCGGGGAGCACCGTGTGCTCCGCCCAGAGCGGCGGGAGGTCGACCTCGAGGTTGGCGGGGTAGACGAACCAGCTCTCGGGGATCTGCTCCTGGAACGCGGGCGACAGCATGAAGTCGATCAGCTGACCGGCGGCATCAAGGTAGTCGGTCCCGGCCAGGATCCCCGCGTACTCGACCTGGCGGTAGCAGCCTTCGGTCATGACACCGGTGGGCGCCTCGTCGACCGGGGGATCGGCGAAGATCGCCTCGGCCGGCGGGGACGAGGCGTAGGACAGGACCAGCGGCCGGTCGCCGCCGTACCGGGTGAAGGTCTCGTAATAGGCGGTGCTCCAGGAGGACTCGACACGGACGCCACCGTCGTGTAGGTCGGCCCAGAAGTCCAGCCATCCGTCCTCCCCGTACTCGGCGATGGTGGCGAGCACGAAGGCGAGACCGGGCGACGAGGTGGCCGG
>JAGFIR010000013.1 GCA_024103415.1 Acidimicrobiales bacterium | reverse complement strand
TGAGGCATATGCGAAGTGACAGCAGGGGAAGTGACCAGACCGTCGTCTTCTACACGGCCGCCACCCGGAGATGCAACGGCAAGCTAACCCCCAGCCGAGCACACCTCGAGCTGCGGGTAGACCGGGGGAGGCTCAACCGATCACCACCGTCAGGTGGCTGACCTCCCACCCATCACGTGCGCATTCACATCGGTAGATTCGACGGCCCCCGTCGAGAGGAGCTCTGGTGTCGTTCTTGAGTCTTCCGCCCGCCGACCAGGGTGACGAGGAGTGGCGCGCACTGGTCGAGAATGCCGAGCAGACGCTGGGCTATTTGCCGAACTACCTCCGGCTGTACAGCCTCCATCCTGAGGCGTATCAAGCCTGGAGAGGCTTGGCGTCGAGCATCTTCGGCCAGATGGATGAACGGCGGTACGAATTGGTCACCGTGGCGGCGGCCCGTCGTATCCGCAGTTCCTATTGCTCGCTGGCACACGGGAAGATCCTCGCCGAGAAGTTCCACACGCCGGACGAGGTGACCGGCTTCTACAGGGGAGACGACCCCGGGCCTCTTGACGATGTCGACCGGGCCGTCGTCGATCTCGCCGACAAAGTCGCCGCCGACGCCACATCCGTTACCCGAGCCGACGTCGAACGCCTTCGCGATCTCGGCTTGAGCGATCGGGACATCCTCGACGTCATCCTGGCTGCCGCCGCCAGGTGCTTCTTCGCAAAGGTGACCGATGCGGCCGGCGTCCTACCGGATGCCGCTTTCCACGGCCTCGATCCCGAGCTGCGTCAGACCCTCACCGTGGGCCGGCCGATCGAGCCTGCCTAGACACTCGTCTTTGCCGATTGGCGACGCTGCCAGACCACGTTGAGCAGCATCACCAGGACGGTGATCACGAAGATCAGCGTGCCCAGGACGTTCGCCTCCGGCGGGATGCCACGCTGGTTGGCGGCGAAGATCCACAACGGGAGGGTCTGGATCGTGGGCCCGGCGTTGAAGTTGGAGATGATGAAGTCGTCGAAGCTGAGGGCGAACCCCAACAGGAACGCGGCGAAAACACCCGGCATGATCAACGGCAGCGTCACTCTCCGGAACGTCTGCCACTCCGTGGCATAGAGGTCCATCGCCGCCTCCTCGAGGTGGCGGTCGAGACCCTGGATGCGTGCCTTCACCGTCAGCACCACGTAGCTGATGATGAACACGATGTGGGAGATCAGCAGCGTGGCGTAGCCCTGGTTGATCCTCAGGGCCAGGAAGAGGGCCAGGATCGACGAGCCCATGACCACTTCGGGTGTGGCCATCGGCAGGAAGAGGAACACGTTGGTGGCGCCCCGTCCCCGGAACGAGTAGCGACCGAGCGCCAGGGCGATCAGGGTCCCCAGGACGGTGCCGATCGCAGAGGACAGGAAGGCGAGACGGAGGCTGGTCAGCATCGAGTCCCAGAGCCCGGGGACACCTCCGAACACCGGCCCGAAGAAGACATTCTCCCAGTGATCCAGGGTGAAGCCCACCCATCGGAAGTTGAACCTGCCCCTGACGTCGTTGAACCCGAACAGGATCACCAGAGCGACCGGGATGAACAGATACAGGAATACCCCGATCGCGTAGATGGTGAGCAGGTGCTTCTTGACGAACTTCATCGTCACGCCACCAGGTCATCCGTTCCGGTCGCCCGGACGTAGGGGATCAACATCAGCACGATCACGGTCATCAAGGTGAACGAGAGGGCCGCCGCCACCGGGTAGTCGAGGACGACGAGGAAGCGGCTCTGGATGACGTTTCCGATCATGAACTCGCTCGGCGACCCGAGGAGGAGGACGTTGACGTAGTCGCCGACGGCCGGGATGAAGGTGAGCAGGGTTCCGGCGACCACTCCCGGCATCGACAGCGGGAGGGTCACCTTTCGGAACGCCTCCCTCGGCGTCGCGTAGAGGTCGGCCGCCGCCTCGATCAGCGACCGGTCCAGCTTCTCCAACGACACATAGATGGGCAGCGTCATGAAGGGGAGGAAGTTGTAGGCGATGCCGGCCACCACGGCGACGCTGGTAGCGAGCAGGGTGGCGTTGGGGCCGATGACACCGAGGGTCTTCAGGGTGCTGACCACGATCCCCTCGTCGGCGAGGATGATCTTCCAGCTCAGCGTCCGGAGCAGGAAGGGCATCAGGAACGGCATGAGAAGCATGACCACGAGGAAGTTCTTCCACTTGCCGCCCCGGAAGGCGATGAAGTAGGCGAGCGGGTACGCCAGCACCAGGCAGATCACCGTGGCCGCGAATGCGAACCGCAGCGAGTTCCACACCTGGCTCCCGTAGGTGGTCCAGAGCCGGGCGTAGTTGTCCCACTGCCAGGTGAACTCGTAGTTGGGGTAGACGCCGCTCTGCAGGGAGACACCGATCAGACGCAGGATCGGCACCATGAAGAAGACGAGCAGCCAGGCGATGCCGGGCAGCAGGAGCAGGTAGGGGACCATGGCGCGTCGCCGCGCCATGCGGGCCAGTTCCGGCTCGTGGAGGGTCGTGGTGGTCATTCCACCACGAAGGTGTGCTCGGGCTTCCAGGCCACGGTGACCTCCTCGCCCGGATCGTGGATGTCTCCGAGGTTCTGCTCTACCACCGCCACCTGGCCGATGCCCGGGACCTCCACGAGGTACTGGGTCGAGGTGCCGGTGAAGCTCGTGTCGGCGATGACACCGGAGAGACGGTTCACCGGGGCGTTGCCGTCGTTGCTCCCGAAGAACGACAGCTTCTCCGGACGCACCCCGATCTGCACCTCGTTGTGCCCGTTACAGCGGGCTGCCTGGATGTCCGTGAGCCTGATCACCGCTCCGTTCGGGAGCCCGACCTCGTTACCCGACACCGTGCCACTCATCAGGTTCGAGGCGCCGAGGAACCCGGCCACGAACGGCGTGCGCGGGTCCTCGTAGATCTCGCTTGGGGAGCCGAGACGTTCGATCCGGCCCTGGTTCATCACCGCGATCGTGTCGGCCATGGTCATGGCCTCCTCCTGATCGTGGGTGACGTGGATGAAGGTGATCCCGACCTCCTGCTGGATGCGCTTCAACTCGATCTGCATCTCCTTGCGGAGTTTGAGGTCGAGGGCGCCCAGCGGCTCGTCGAGCAGCAAGACCCGGGGGTGGTTGATCAAGGCGCGGGCCAGAGCAACGCGCTGCTGCTGACCACCGGACAGTTGCCGCGGCTTGGCGCTCCCCCTGGCGCTCAGTTGGACCAGTTCGAGGGTCTCGCCGACACGACGCTTGACCTCGGCATCGTCCACCTTCTTGCGACGGAGGCCGAACGCCACGTTCTCCGCCACCGTCATGTGGGGGAATAGGGCGTAGCTCTGGAACACGGTGTTGACGGCCCGGCGATAGGGCTTGAGCCCGGTCACGTCGTCACCGTGGAGCCTGATGGTGCCCGAGGTCGGATCCTCGAAGCCTCCGATCATCCGCAGCGTGGTCGTCTTCCCGCACCCGGACGGGCCGAGCATGGCGAAGAACGTGTTCTCACCGATGTTGAGGTTCAGGCTGTCGACCGCGGTGAAGTCGGCGAACCTCTTGGTGACGTTCTCCAGCTCAACTGCGGGAATGCCGTTGCCGGCCGTCATCCCCGTCAGGCTCCGATCAGTGCCTGGAACGCCTCGTCCATCTCACGCTCCTCGTCCTCGGACATGCCGCGGAAGGGATGTGTGTTGGCCAGGACCTCCTGGCTGGGGAAGATGAGGGGGTTGTCGGCCAACTCGGCGAGCTCCTCGTCCTCCATCTCCTCGGCGATCTCGAGGAGGGCGTCCTTGGTGCCCACCACGGGCGGGATGAAGTTCACCCACGAGGCGATCTTCGCCGCCACCTCGGGCCGATAGACGAAGTCCATCCACTCGTGTGCCTCGTCGATGTTGGTGGCGCCCTTGGGGATGAGCATGTTGTCGGACCAGAGCATGAGGCCCTCTTCGGGGAAGAGGAACTGAAGGTCCGGGTTGTCGAGCTGGAGCTGGACGATGTCGCCCGACCAGGCGAAGCAGACGGCGAGGTTTCCGTTGACCAGGTCGTCGGCGTAGTCGTTCCCGGTGAACCGCCGGATGTGCCCGTTGTCCACGTAGGGCTTGATCTTGGCGATCGCCTGGTGCAGCTCGTCCATGGTGAAGGTGGCCGGGTCGATCCCCATGGTCAGCATCACGAGGCCGAGCGTGTCCCGGGACTCGGTGAGCATCGACACCCGGCCCGAGAACGCGGGATCGAAGATGTCTTCGAGCTTGGTCAGCTCACGACCCGTGAGGTTGGGGTTGTACCCGATCGCGGTGAAGCCGGACTGCCACGGCAGCGTGTACTTGCGTCCGTCGTCGAAAGGCACGTTGAGCAGCGCCGACTCCAGGTTGCTGAAGTTCGGGATCTTGGAGTGGTCGAGCTCCTCGACCCATCCGAGGCGGATCATCCGGTCGGCCATCCAGTCGGTGAGCGCCACCAGGTCGCGACCCGTGTTCTGGCCGGCCTGGAGCTGCGCCTGCACCTTGGCGAACCACTCGGTGTTGTCGTTGACCTCTTCGAGGTAGGAGACGCTGATGCCCGTCTCCTCGGTGAAGTCTTCGAGGGAGGAGGTCTCGAACCAGCCGTCCTCCTCCACGACGTCGATGTAGAGGGGCCAGTTGGCGAAAGTGAAGGAGCGATCACCGTCTCCACCGTTGCCTCCGTCACGGGAGCACGCGGCGAGGAGGGCCGGTCCGCCCAGCATGAGGAGGCTTCCTGCACCCACACCCTTGAGGAACTTCCGCCGGTCGATGCCGCGATCGGCGGCGAGCAGCGCCATCAGTGCGTCCCGGTTCCCGGTACGGCGGGTCGGTGCAGTCATCTTTCCTCCTCCTAGACGAACGCGGAGCGAGTGTAGGACGTGAAATCGGAGGGTGATGCCCCGTGCTCGGTTCGCTACCTTTCCGGCCTCATGATCGATCGTCTCGAACAGTGGATGGACGGTTACGTCCGGGCGTGGACATCAGGGGATCCCGGTGACATCGCCGACCTGTTCACCACGGACGCCGTCTACGACCCCCAGACCCCGGAAGGGGAGTGGGAGGGCCGGGACGAGATCGTGCGTCAGTGGATAGAACGCGGGCAGGCGGACGGAAGCTGGGAATTCGAGTGGCGCCCCCTCGTCGAGGTGGATGACCTTGCCATCGTCACCGGGCGGACCCGATACGCCGATCCGCCGGTCAGCTATCGCAACCTCTTCGTGATCAGGTTCGACGGGACCGGACGCTGCCGCGACTTCACGGAGTGGTGGATAGAGGAAGAGGGTTGAAGACGGCGTTTGTCCTCGGCGGTGGCGGCCGCTGGGGCGCCGTCGAGGTCGGCATGCTCAGCGCGCTGGCCGAGGCCGGCATCACGCCCGATCTGATCCTTGGCACCTCGATCGGGGCCTTGAACGGCTCCGTCATCGCTGACACGCCTGGCCTCGAAGGCGTCCGGCGTCTCACCGACCTCTGGGAGTCGATCGCCGGCGCCGACCTGTTCCGGGGCGGGTTCGGGCGCATCCGGAACATCACGATGATGCGCCCTGCCATCCACGACACCTCCGAGATGAGGGCGCTGGTGTCCGGCGTCCACGGCGACCGCCGTTTCGAGGACCTGACCGTCCCGTTCCAGTGTGTGGCCGCCTCCATCGAGCGGGCCGCCGAGCATTGGTTCACCGAGGGCCCTCTGGTCGACGCCCTCCTGGCATCGGCGGCGATACCCGCACTGTTCCCACCGGTCCGGATCGGAGACGAGCACTTCTACGACGGTGGGTTGGTCGACTCGGTGCCCCTCTCCCGGGCGCTCCAACTGGGCGCCGAGGTCGTGTACGTCCTCCAGGTGGGTCGCATCGAGGCGCCCCTGCGCCCGCCACAGCGGCTGTACGAGGCGGCATTGATCTCCTTCGAGATCGCCCGCCGCCATCGATTCACCACGCTCCTCGACAACCTGCCCGACGGCGTGGAGGTCCATGTCCTCCCCTCCGGCAACCCCGTGGCGTTCGACGATCGCCGCCAGCTCAAGTGGCGTGACACCTCGGACACTGCGGCGATGATCGAGGGCGCCTACGAGGCCTCCACCGAGTACCTGAAGGGGCAATAGGTCGTGCCGCCGCCCCCTTACCGGTGGGTTCGGCGGCTCTTGATTGCGCCGGCAGTGGTGCTCGGGTACGCGGCCGCGGCCTTGGCGATGCCCCTGGTCGTCCCCCTGGCGGCCTTCCTGTCCCGTTACGTGCCGGGGAAGTGGCGCATCCTCCGGGTCGTCTGGTTCCTGTTCTTCTACTGGACGATCGAGGCGTTGTCCCTGGTGGCGATGTTCGTCTTCTGGGTCGGGTCGGGATTCGGGTACGCCATCCACCGCCCCTACTGGCAGGAGCTGCACCACCACCTCCTCTCCTGGATGCTGAGACGGCTGGTCCGGTCGGCCAAGCTCACCTTCAAGATCCAGCTGGTCTACGAGGGGGAGCCCGCCCGACCCTCGCCGGGGGGACACACCCGGCCGGTTCTCGTGCTGGGCCGTCACGCGGGCCCGGGCGATTCGCTCCTCCTCATGGACGGGATCGCCAACCGGGCGCACCGGCATCCCCGCATCGTCCTCAAGGAGTTCCTGCAGTGGGACCCGGCCATCGACGTGATGCTCAACCGCATCCCCAGTGTCTTCGTGCCGGCGTCCGGCGGGAGCGAGGAACTGCTCGCTGCGATCCGGGACATGGCCGCCACCATGAACGCGGACGACGCCTTCGTGATCTTCCCCGAAGGCGGCAACTACACGCCCGGCCGACACCGCCGGTCGATCGAGAAGCTCCGGGAGATCGGTCGCCCCGACCTGGCGGAGCGGGCCGCGGCGCTGCGCAACACGCTCCCGCCGCGGTCCACCGGGGTGATGACCGCCCTGGCGGCCGTGACGATGCCGACGGACGTGGTGTTCGTCGGGCACGCCGGGCTCGAGGCGTTCGAGAGTTTCGGCGACATCTGGCGTGGCATGCCTATGGACACCGAGATCGACGTGCGCATCTGGCGGTTCCCCGCGGAGGACGTCCCGCCGCCCGAACGACAGGAGGAGTGGCTCTTCGACATGTGGGACGAGATCGACGAGTGGATCACAGCCAGGTTGGCGGACACCGCCGAGCCGTTTGACGACGCCGACGCCTACTGACCGATCAGGCGGAAGCACCCGAGTAGTTCCGGATTCCCCAGAGCCAGACCAGTCGGGCCACCACGAAGGCCACGACCGTGAATCCGACCGCCACGAGGAGCCACGGCCAGTCGATCCGTCCACTGATCGTCTCGGCGGGCACCGTGATGGCGAAGGCGAGGGGCACCAAATAGGTGAGACCGCCCCGCAACCAGAAGGGATAGACCCCAACCGGCCAGCGTCCGGCGTCGTAGATCCCGGACAGCATCTGCATGACGTTGTCCACCCTGACCACCTTGAAAGCGAGCGTCGCGGCGACGATCCAGAGGCAGTAGAGGATCACCGACCCGCAGATCAGGGCCACGAGGAAGGCGAGATAATGGATCACGCCCACCTGGTCGCCAAGCCTGGAAACTGCCCACACGAGGACGCCCGCGCCGGAGACGACGTCGATGAGGCTCCACAGCTCCACCTCCCGTACCGAAACGAGCAATTGGGAATCGGCGGGACGGGTCAGGGTGTAGTCGAGGGTGCCCTCCTCGACGTCGCTCATCAGCTTGTACATGTTGGGGAACACGAACGCCCGCAGGAAGCCGCCCACCATGAGGTGAACGCCGAGGACCGTGACCAGCTCGTCGGGCGACCATCCCGCGAGTGAGTCGGTGTGGAGGTAGACGACGGCGATGGCGACGATGCCCACACCCAGGGCGATCGCCGAGTTGACCACCTGTACCCAGAAGTTGGCGCGGTACTGGAGCTCCTGTTGCACCCCGAGCCGGATGTGGAGGTAGGCGAGCCGCCCCGGCCCGATCGGCCGGCTCAATTCCCCACCGCCTCATAGCGTCGGATGGCTCGTCTCCAGACGACCGTGAACAACAGCCCCAACCCGGCCGCCCACGCAGCCTGATAGCCGATGCCCGCAGCGATCTGAGTGGCATCGAGACGCCCGATGAGGACCTCGATGGGGAACTGAAACGTCCACCGGAACGGGAGCCATGTGGAGATGGACTCGGCCCAGTCGGGGAGGAGTTGGAGCGGGACCAGGCGCCCCGAGAAGATCAGTTCCAGGGCCGACACGATCCCGAACATGGCGGCACCCCGGGTGGTCCAGAAATTGATCATCCCCATGACGTAGAGCACGAGGAATCTCACCGCATACCCGCCCCAGATGGCGATGGCGAAGGCCGCCACGTTCACGACGTGCCACTCGATCGAGGGCCGGAACACCAGCGTGAGGACGACGGCGATGGGTATCCAGAGAATGGTCCAGGCAATCTTCGATCCCATGAAGAAGCTGAAGTCGCGGTGGAACATGTGGACCGGCTGGCTGAGGAAGGTGTTGATCCGACCCTGGCGGATGCGCCACTCCCAGGCTTTCGGGTCGAAGGCCGTGTTGTAGACCCGGACCAGCGTCCAGACCACGTAGTACGCGGCCAATTGGCCCTCGTCGAACCCGCCAACCATCCCGCCCTGGGCGCGCGCCACGGCGCTCCACACCGACAGATAGACCACCGGCTCGATCAGGAACCCCACCAGCACCATGAAGGTGGCCATCCGGTACTGGAGGTCTCGCTGGAAGCCGGTCCTGGCTCCGGCCGCGTAGTACCGGACCAGCGAGAATTGGTTCTCGGTCGTCATCGGCCGCTGAAGACCCGATCGATCACTTCTTCGAGGGGCGGGTCTTCGATCGACAGGTCGGTCACGGTGGCAGCCGAGAGCAGCTTCGAGGCGACCTCCGACACCCGGTCCCGCTCCACCTCGAGAGTCGCCTGGGCGCTGTTGCGATCGACGACCCTGCCCAACCCGTCGAGGTCCGCCGGCAGGTCGGACGCTTCAACCCGGATCGTCTTGTGTGACGAGAACCGGTTGGACAGCCCGGTGAGGGCGCCGTCGTAGAGCAGCGAGCCCTGATTGATCACGATGACCCGCTCGGCCAGGGCGGATACGTCGGCCATGTAATGGGAGGTGAGGAGGACCGTCACCCCCTCCTCCTTGTTCTGGTCGAGGACGAACTGTCGGAGTCGCCGCTGCATCGTGACGTCGAGGCCGATGGTCGGCTCGTCGAGGAACACCACCTCGGGGCCGTGCAGCATCGCCGCGATGATCTCCATCTTCATCCTCTCGCCCAGCGAGAGGTTTCGCACGGGCTTGTCCAGAAGCGCGCCTACTTCGAGGCGGTCCACGTAGTCGTCGAGACGCTCCCGGAAGACACCGTCCGGAACGCCGTAGATGGCCTTGTTGAGCAGGAAGGAGTCGGCCGCCGGCAGGTCCCATTGCAGGTTGTTGCGCTGACCCATGACGAGGGCGATCCGGCGCAGCAGATCCTTGTCACGTTTCCAGGGCTGATACCCGAGTACCCGGGCATCGCCCGAGGTCGGGTGGAGGAGACCGGTGAGCATCTTGATCGTCGTGGTCTTTCCGGCGCCGTTCGGGCCGAGAAAGCCGACGATTTCGCCCGCGGGAATCCGGAAACCGACCTCTTTGACGGCCTCCACGTAGCGGAACTGCCGTCGGAAGAGGCTCTTGACGGACTCCCGAAGACCCGCTTCTCGCACCGGAACCTTGAATGTCTTGGTCAGGCCTTCGGCGATTACTGGGTCATCCACTAGGACCCAAGTGTGGCAAGGACCCCGGTTAATGACGGATTCAGTGGGCGGTGATGTGCGCCGGTGTGCTGGGGCCCCACCTGCTCGCGGTGGCCACGATCGACACGAGGCCATTCTTGAACGCCGGAGTCCGGGATTCCGGGTCGACCGTGCGGGGGAGGAGGGCGTTCGCCTCCGGGTAATACATGACGCAGTTGCCCGGAGGAATGTCGATGGATCGGACCAGGACGCCTTCCATGCTGCCCGCCTCACCGATCACCGTGACGGGCACGTCCTCGGCGAGACCGAGACGCTCGATGTCGGCGGGGCTCATCATGATCAGGTCGCGTCTCTCCTGACCCCGGTAGCGGTCCTCGTCCTCGTACACGACCGTGTTGAACTGGCCCTCGGAACGGATCGTCATGAGACGGAGCCGGTCCTCGTCTCCCCGCAGCTCGGGGATGGGCACGACATGGAACCGTGCTCGCTTGCTCTCGGTGGCGAACTGAGGCTCGTGGAAGGTGCGGCCGACGATCTGGAACTCCTTGCGACCGTCGTCGATGCGCTCCATCGCTTCGAAGCCGGGCATCGTCCGCCCGATCGCCTTCCGGATGTTGCGGTGCTCACGGAGGGCGGCCCAGTCGATGACTCCGCTCCTGTCGACGGCTGTGCCGATGTCCGCGATTATCGACACCTCGCTGCGCGGCCCCTCGTGGCGGGCCGGGCCGCCGTCTGACATCCGGACGAAGTTGAACATCGACTCCTGGGTGGTCGGCTGCGGCTCCTCGTCCCGGGCCAGCACCGGCAGGATGATCGTCTCCTGGCCCCGACCCCATGCGTGACCGGTGTTGAGTGTGGTCGACATGTAGACGACGAGGTCGAGAGATCGCATCGCCCTGGCGGCGAACGCCGCGTCGGGGTTGGAGCCGTAGAGGTTCCCGCCAAGGCAGATCCCGACCTTGAGGCGGCCTTCGGCGGCCCCGACCATGCACCCCATCGTGTCCAGGCCCTCGTCGCCGGGATCGGTGACGCCCAGTTCCCGCTCCAGGTGCTCGAAGACGGCCTTCTTCAGCTTCGGCGTCACTCCCATCGAGCCGACACCCTGGACGTTGCTGTGGCCCCGGATGGGGAGCAGGCCTGCGCCGGGACGGCCCAGCATCCCGCGCATCATCGCCAGATTGGCGATGGCTCTCACGTTGTCGACGCCGTGCGTGTGATGGGTGATGCCCATGGCCCAGGCGAAGACGGCGTTGGGTGCCCTCGAGTAGAGGTCGCCGACGCGCTCGATGTCCGCCCTGGGCACGCCGGAGCGGGCGACGATCTCGTCCCAGTCGGTACCGCCGATGTGGCCGGCGAAGTCCTCCCACCCGTCGGCATAGAGGGTTCCGAAGTCGGTGTGGGCGCCGTTTTCGAGTACCCGCTTGGCCAGACCGGTGAGCAGGGCGATGTCGCCACCGATGTGAGGCTGCAGGTACTCGTCCGCCACCCGGGTCCCGAACAGCAGGCTCGAGGGTGAGGACGGCACCCGGAAGCGGACGAGCCCGGTCTCTTTCAGCGGGTTGATCACGACGACCCGTGCGCCCTTCCTCTTGATCCTGTGGATGATCGACATGAGGCGGGGGTGATTGGACGCCGGGTTGGCCCCGATGACGAAGAGCACGTCGTCTCGGCCCAGCCCTTCGAGGTCGTCGAGGACCACCGTGGCCGTTCCCGAGCCCGTCACCGAAGACAGCGCCACGCCAGATGCCTGGTGGCAGTAGTACGAGCAGTTGTTGACGTTGTTGGTGCCGTAGACCCGCGCCAGCACCTGCAGGAGGAAGGCCGCCTCGTTGGACGAGCGACCGCTCATGTAGAAGAAGGTCTCGGTGGGTGAGGTCGCGCTCATCTTGCTGGTGATCCGCTGCAACGCCTCGTCCCAGGAGATCGGGCGATAACAGCGGTCGAGCGGCCCGGCATACATCGGTTTGGTGATCCGACCCAGGGCCTCGAGCTCACGCGGGGAGAGCGTGGTCATGGCCTGGAGGTCGACCGTCTCGAAGAACCGATCGGGGATCGCTCCCGACATGTCGGCGGTCATCGCCTGGATCGACTTCTTGCAGACCTCCGGGAAATGCCCCGCTTCGTTGACCATGCCGCCCATCTGCCCGCCCATGCCCAGGGCGCAGGTCTTGCAGACGTTCCTGGAGCGAAGAGCCCGGTAGGTGGCCCTGATGCCACCGGCCCTCCGTGCGGCACGAAGCGAATAGACGATGGCGGGGATCCCGCCACCGGCCCTGGGTCTCCTCACGGCCCGGAGGCTAGCCCGCCACCGTCTCGCGGAACCGCGCCGGGGAGAGGAGTTGCGGGTCGACACCCGCTTCCCGGAGCTCCGGAGCGAGTCGGGCGCCGGTGACCAGCGACGCCAGGAGAGACCCGTAGGCAGGCGAGGTCGCGATGCCGATGCCGCCGAGACCCACGAGCCAGTAGAAACCCCGCTGCTCGGGATCCTCCCCGATCACCAGTTCGCCGTCCGGGGCGAACGTGCGCAGGCCGGTCCATTGCGAGTTGACCGTGCGGATGTCGAGGTCGGTGACCGCGTTGATCCGCTCGATGGCGAGGGCGACGTCCTCCATCCTCGGGCGCGGGTCGCCGGGCTCGTCAGGCTCCTCCTCGGCGAGCGAGCACAGGATCTGGACGCCGTCGGGTTTGAAGTAGAAGAGGTGGTCGACGTCGATGACGAACGGCCAGTCGGCGAAGTCGGAGCTGCCGGGGACCATGAACGCGGTCCGTCTCCGGGGCTCGAGCCCGATGGGCCGGACGCCGGCCAGGGCGGCGACGGTGTCTCCCCACGCCCCGGCGGCGTTGACGACCACGTCCGCGGTGAAGGTATCGCCGCGGGTGATGACCTGCCATCCGGAGCCGTCCCGGCGGATCGAGGTCACCGGCGAGGAGGTGGCGATCTCGGACCCGTGCCGGCGGGCGACGCGGACGAAGGCCTGGTGCAGACCTGCGACGTCGATGTCGCGGGCCTGTGGTTCGATTAGCCCGCCCGCGACCCGGTCGGGGCGGAGCCGGGGGACCATCTCCAGGGCGGTCGCCGCGTCGACCAGGACGGTCTCGTACCCCGCAGGCTGGGGCTCGGCGGCGATCGTGCGCAGAGCGTCCATGCGTGTGCCGTCGGCGATCCACAGGAGCCCGCGGTCGGTGAGCAGGGGAGCGTCGGTGGCACCCTCAGGAGGGTCGGCGAAGAAGCCCGCCGAGGCCGCGGCCAACGGCCTCGTCCCGTGACCGCCGTAGTTCACGACGAAGAGAGCGGCCGACCGGCCGGTGGTGTGATAGGCGAGACTGGATTCGGCCTCGATGAGGGTGACCCTGCCGTGCGGGGCGAGATGGGCCGCCGCCGAGACGCCGGCCATGCCCCCGCCGATGACCACGAAGTCGGTCAAGGCTTGACCACCACCCGTCCGACCGCCTCCCGCTCGGCAACCATCCGGAGGGCCACGGCGCCTTCGTCGAGGGTGAAGCGATGACCGACCTGAGGGACGATCATCTTGTTGGCGGCCATCTCGAGTATCCGGGTCCGGTTGTCCATGGCCTTCATGGGCTCCTCGTTGGTGAACCGACCCCAGAAGACCCCGAGGACGGCGTTGCCCTTGAGCAGGGGCAGGTTGAGGGGGATGCTGGGGATGTCACCAGCGGCGAAGCCGATGACGAGCAGCCGCCCGTTCCACCTCGTCGACCGCAGGGCCGCCTCGGTGGCCTCACCGCCCACCGGGTCGAAGACGACGTCCACGCCGTGGCCACCGGTCACCCGGTCGATCCCGGCCCGCAACTCCTCGCGGTCGTAGCGGATCACCTCATCGGCTCCCGACGTGCGAGCCAGTTCTTCCTTGGCATCGCTGGACACGGCGGCCACCACCTTGGCCCCGAGAGCCTTGCCGATCTGGACGGCCGCGAGCCCGACGCCCCCGGCTGCGCCGAGGACGAGCAGGGTCTCGTCCGCCTGGAGGTCGGCCCGGTCGACCAGGGCGTGATACGAGGTGCCGTAGGTGCCGGGGAGGGTTGCCGCCTCGTCGAAGCCGACGACCCCGGGGAGGAGGTCGCACGACTCGGCAGGGAGCAGCGCCAGTTCGGCCATCGCCCCGTACGGGGTGAACCCGCACACCCGGTCACCCGGCGAGAACCCCGTTCCCTCTCCGGCCTCGACCACCACACCGGCGAGCTCGTACCCGGGGGCGAAGGGCGGCTCGGGCTTCAGCTGGTACCGGCCCGAAACCATCAGCGTGTCGGCGAAGTTCGCCACCGCGGACGCCACCCGGACCAGGACCGTGCCGGGTTTCACCTCCGGATCGGGCAAATCGCCGACGCGAAGGGACTCCACTCCACCGAAATCGTCACAGATCAGGGCACGCATGGGCCCAGACTAAGAGGCCTGCAGTGGGGGAGGCCTGACACAATCAGGGTCGTGCCGAGAGAGCTGCCACCGCCGCACTACCACATCCCCGATCCCCGGCCGGAGGATGACGACGTGATCGCGGTGGGTGGCGGACTCGATCCGGGGACGATCCTCGACGCCTACCGGAGGGGCATGTTCCCCATGCACCTCCAGGACGGGAGACTCGCCTGGTGGTCTCCGGTAGAGCGGGCGATCCTGCCCCTGGACGGTCTCAGGGTGAGTCGATCGATGCGGCAATCCACCCGTCGTTACCAGGTGACGGTGGACCGGGACTTCGATGGCGTGATCCGGGGTTGCGCCGACCCGGCTCGTGAGCACGGGTGGATCACCGACGAGATCGTCGAGGCCTACGCCGAGCTCCACCGACTCGGCTGGGCCCACTCCATCGAGGTGTGGGACAACGAGGAAGAGGAGTTGGTGGGCGGACTCTACGGCGTCGCCATCGGCGGTCTCTTCGCCGGAGAGTCCATGTTCCACCGCTCCAGGGATGCGTCCAAAGTCGCCCTGATCCATCTCGTCGTGATGATGAACCAGGGCGGTGGCCGTCTCATCGACGTGCAGTGGCTGACCGACCACCTGGAGTCGCTCGGTGCGGTGGTCGTGGGCCGGGAGGAGTATCTCCGCCGGCTCGACCACGCTTTGGCCGCTCCGGGGCCGTTCGACAGATCCGCTGGTTAGAGTCCGCACGCAGTGGCGGATGCCGGATCGAAGCGGGTTGTAGCGGGGGTCGAGTTCTCCGCCATAGGCCGACGGGTTGCCGACCGGGCGCGTCTTGTCGCCGAAGGTCTCGGCGCCGATCTCGAGTTGGTTCACGTCGTCGAACCCGTCGCCGAAGCACTCATCGAACCCGCCCTCGCCCGTCTCATGCGGGAGCGCCAGGAGGAGGCGGCCGAGGAGATCACCGCCTGGTGCCGGGCCCGGGCGGCGGTGCCCGTTTCCATGGAAGTGGTCAAGGGGGCTCCGGCGTGGGAGCTCACCGCCAAGGGGAAGGACGCCGATCTCGTGGTGGTCGGCTCGTCTAGCGAGGATGTCTTCTCCGTCGGGCCCACCGCCCGCCGGGTGGCCCGCAAGGCGACGACCCACACTCTCCTCGTCCGTCGTCAGCCCCGGGTCCCGTACCGGCGGATCCTCGTCGCGGTCGACTTCTCGGACGCGTCACGCGCGGGGGTCGAGACCGCCCTGACGATGTTCCCCGACGCCGACGTGACCCTCGTCTACGTCCTGCCCGCCCGGTTCGACCACATGCTGGCCGACGCCGGGCTCTTCCAGGAGGAGGTCGAGGCTTCGCGGGGGAGACGCATGGACCTCGCCTTCGAGAGGATGGACGAGTACGCCCAGGAGTGGGAGGGCCGGGTCCGCACGCTCGTCGTCGACGGCCCGACCATGGGTGCCATCGACGAGACCGTGAGGCATCGCAACTCCGATCTGGTGGTGGCCGCCAGCAGAGGTGCGACTGCGACCCGCATGGTCCTCTTGGGAACGGTCGCCGAAGGGCTCCTCGACGCCGTGCCCTGCGACGTGCTGATCGCCCGGGTGAGATCGGCTTTCAGGCGCCCCTGAGGGGCTTTGTCCCCCTGAGCGCAGCGAAGGGGGAAGGGCACCCCGCTGTTCAGCAGCGGGGTAGGGGGCAGTGCCGAACCCGTGGATCGGCTACTGCGACACGGGAAGGCTCACCGTGAACGTGGTGCCATCGGGCCCCGTGTCCACCGTGATCGTCCCGCCCGCCTTGGTGATGATGTTGTGCGAGGTGTGAAGACCCAGCCCCGTCCCGTCGCCGGGGCCCTTGGTGGTGAAGAACGGGTCGAAGATGCGCGGTAGGGCAGCTTCGGGGATCCCGGGTCCCGTGTCGGAGACCGTGACGACCACGTGGTCGTCGGCGTTGCGGGCGGTGATCAGGAGCTTGCCGCCCTCCGGCATCGCATCGGCCGCGTTGTCGATGAGGTTGGTCCACACCTGATTGAGGTCGCGCCCTGGTGCCTGAACCGGGGCGAGGTCGGGATCGAAGTGGGTCCGCACGTCGAGATGGCGCAGCTTGTGCTTGAGGAGGACGAGGGTGTCCTCGATGCCTTTGGCGACGTGCACCTCCTGGATGGGCGCCTGATCCAGGAAGCTGTACTCCTTGACGATCCGCACCAGCTCGGAGACCCGGTTCGCCGCCACGCCGATCTCCTCGATCAGCTGGCCCGAAAGGTCGCGTAGTGCGATGAACCGCAACAGGTTGGAGCGCACGGTCCCGCTGGTGTGTGAGACGGTCTCCCTGAGGAGCTCCGGGGTCCAGCCGGCGTCGACGAGAACCGGCGACAACTCCCACACCTCCTCCATCCCCTCGCCCTCCAGGAATTCGGCCATTGTCTCCTCGGCCGCAGCTCGCTCGATCGGGGATTCGGGCGGGGCGACGGGCTGGTGTCGCAACGGGTCGTAGCCGAGCTGCAGGGCGAGGGCGGCGTTGACCTCGACCAGCTCCCGGTGGACCCGGGCGAGTTCCTTGCTGGTGCGCCCGACTGCCGACGCCGGATTGTTCAGCTCGTGCATCAGCTGAGCGGCCATGCGACCCAGGGCGGCCATGCGCTCGCCGTGACGGAGCGTCTCCTCGGTGCTGCGGAGGCGGTTGGTGACGGTCCGGAACATCCGGCGGACGACGCGCGGATCGTCGAGAAGTCGATTGAACGCCTCGCCGGGGACCTTCACCACCAGTGATGGCATGGCGGCGGCGACATCGGCGATGCGGGGGGCGTTGTCCAGCAGCGCCAGTTCCCCGGCCACGTCGCCTGCCTTGATCCGGGCCAGCTCGATCGGGATCCCGTTCTGACTGGTGGTGACGACCAGCTCACCCTCGGCGAGCACGTACAGCTCCCTGCTCTCGTCGCCCTCCCGGATGATCACGTCGCCGGGCGAGAGCCGGATCTGCTCGGACGCCTCGCAGACGTCGGCCAGCAGCTCGTCGGGCAGGTCCGAGAAGTAGGTGATGGACCGGAGGATGTCGGCCGTGCTGCTCACAGCGACTCCAGGTGGGTGTGGACGAACCTGATGGCGGTCGCCCCCTCGCCGGTGGCGCCGGCGACACGACGGATCGATCCGTGTCGGACGTCCCCGGCGACGAAGACGCCGGGCACGGAGGTCTCGAGGGGCAGCGGGTCGCGCCCGAGGTTCCAGCCTTCGATCGGGCCCAGATCGTTGCCGGACAGGACGAAGCCCTTCTCGTCCTTCTCGACGAGGTCGCCCAGCCAGTCGGTGTGGGCCCTCTGCCCGATGAAGATGAACAGGGCGCCCGACTCGACCTCCCGTGTGTCGCCCGTTTCGAGGTCCTCCAACACCACCGACTCGAGATGGTCATCGCCATGGGCCGCGACGATCCGGCTGCGGGGGAGGAGGTGGATCGCCGGGTTGGCCTCGATGTTGTCGATCAGGTACTGCGACATGGTCGCCGCCAGGTTCGGGCTCCTGATCACGATGTTGACGTCGTCCGTGAAGCGGGTGAGGAACAGTGCAGCCTGTCCGGCCGAGTTGCCACCTCCCACCACGTGCATCGGCCGCCCGCGGTGTGTCTCGGCCTCGATCCGGGACGTCCCGTAGTAGACGCCGGCTCCGATGAAGTCGTCGAGACCCTCCGCCTCGAGCCGGCGGTAGGACACTCCGGTGGCGATCACGAGCGCCTTGGTGGTGATCTCCGAGCCGTCGGCGAGATGGAGGACCCGGAAGGGGTCCTTGCGCTCCACCTTCGTCACCTGTGCAGGGACGAGGATCTCGGCACCGAACCGTCTTGCCTGATCGGCGGCGCGTCGGGCGAGCTCCGCTCCACTGATCCCGCTGGGGAATCCCAGGTAATTCTCGATGAGGGACGATTGACCCGCCTGGCCGCCCGGTGCGGAGGACTCGATGAGAACGGTGCGGAGCCCTTCCGACGCCCCGTACACGGCGGCCGCCAGACCTGCCGGCCCGCCTCCCACGATGGCCACGTCGTAGGCGGGCGAGGTGGCGCGGGTCGTGAGCCCGATGCGGGAGGCGAGCTCCGCGTTGGTCGGATTGAAGAGGATCTCGCCGTCTTCGAGGGCCACCAGGGGGAGATCGGTGAGCTCGGCACCCGAGGTGTCGAACAGTGTGTCGGCTTCCTGGTCGCCGAGGAGCAGCGATCGGTAGGGGACCTGGTTCATCGCCAGGAACGCCTTCAGCTCGTGTGCCTGGCGTGACCAGGGTTGGCTGACCACGCGCAGACCCGAGATCGTCGGCCGGTAGGCGAGCTGCCAGCTGCGGAGCACTTCATCGAGCGCCGGGTACAGCTTCTCGTCGGGCGGATCCCAGGGCTTCATGATGTAGCGGTCGAGCCCGATCTCGTTGATGGCGTTGATCGCCACCTCGGTGTCCGCATACGCAGTCAGGAGGACCTTGCGTGTGATCGGGGTGTACTCGAGGGTCGACCGGAGCACGTCGAGACCGGTGATCTTCGGCATGCGCTGGTCGGCCACGACCAGCGCCAGCGCCTCGCCCCGCTTGCTCAACTCCTCGACCGTGGCGATGGCCTCCTCGCCGTTGGCCGCTCCGAGGATGCGGTAGTCCCTGCCGTATTTGGACCGGAGGTCCCTGAGGACGGCGTTGAGCACCTCGGGCTCGTCATCGACCGCGAGGATGGATGGTCGTGTGCTGCTCACGCGTCCACCTGCCCTGAATGAGGTTCCGCCCTGGCGACTGCCAGGGCGGAAACGCTAACAGCGCGGCTGGCGCCGCTTCTTCCGATCAGGCCCGGATGGAGCCGATCGCCTTCTGGATGGCGCGCTTCGCATAGACCTTGGCGAGATGGGTCTTGTACTCCACCGAGCCGTAGAGGTCTTCCAGGACGGTGACCCCGTCCACCGCGTGCTCCGCCGCCGATGCGACCGCGCTCTCCGAGCCGTCGGTCCCGATCAGCGCCTGGGACACTTCCGGGAGCAGGGACGGCTTGGTGCCGACACCGGTGATGGCCACGCGGGCGTCGGTGATCGACCCCGCGTCCATCTTGACCCATGCGGCGACACCGGCCACCGCGTAGTCGGAGTGGCCACCGCGCCGGCCCAGTTTGTCGTAGGCCGAACCCTCGCCCGGGCCCGCCTTGGGGAGACGGATCTCGAGCAGGATCTCATTCGGCGACAGGTCGGCGGTCAGCGTGTCCATGCAGAACGCGTCCGCCATCACCTCGCGGGTCCCCGACGCCGACCCGACGACGGCGACGCCTCCGTGGGCGAGCACTGCTGCCGGCTGGTCGGCGGCCACGTCGACGTGTGCCAGCGAGCCGCAGGTGGTGCCACGGTTCCGCACCTGAACGTCACCGGTCATCCCCGCGGCCTGCGCCAGGGCCGGTGCGTGCTGGGCGATCAGCGGGTGCCCGGCCGTCGTGGAGTGACGGACCAGCGCACCGATCGAGATGTGGTCGCCCTTGTCCTCGATTGCGTCCAGGCCCGGGATCCGCCCGATGTCGACCAGGGTGCCGGGGGAGAGGAGCCTCATCTTCATGAGCGGGATGAGGCTCATGCCACCGGCCAGGACCTTGGAGTCGTCGCCGAGAGCGCCGTAGGCCTCGTCGAGGCTCGTCGGGGCTACGTAGTCGAACTGTCTCGGATACATGTCAGGCCCTCGCTTCCTGGATCGCAGCCCAGACCTTGCGCGGTCTCAACGGCATGTCGACGTGTTTGACGCCCAACGGTTCCAGAGCGTCCACCACCGCGTTCACGACCGTGTGGGCCGAGCCGATGGTGCCCGCCTCGCCGATGCCCTTGACACCCATCGGGTTGACCGGGGTGGGGGTCACCGTGTGCGAGAGCTGGAACGACGGCAGGTCGGCCGCGGTCGGGATCGGGTAGTCGACCAGGGAGCCCGTGAGCAGGTTCCCGTCCTGGTCGTAGTACGCATCCTCGAACAGCGCCTGCCCCACACCCTGGGCGATCCCACCGTGGACCTGGCCGTTGACGATCATCGGGTTGACCTGGTTGCCGCAGTCGTCGACCGCGTAGTACTCGAGGAGCTCGACGTCGCCGGTGTCGGGGTCGACCTCGACCATGGCGAGATGCGTCCCGAACGGCCAGGTTGCGTTCCCGGGCGTGTGGATGATCGTCTCCTCCAGGCCGGAGTCGACACCCTCGGGGAGGGTGTGGCCCTGATAGGCCGCCTGGGCGATCGCCTTCCAGTCGACGCCCCGGTCCGGTGAGCCGGCGACGTGGGCGCCGCCATCCGCGAACACGATGTCCTCGGGCGCGGCCTCGAGGAGCTTGGCCGCGATCTTGGCGGCCTTCTCCCGTACCGCCTCGGTGGCCGCGAAGGTCGCGGTGCCGTCGACGGCGAGGGATCGGGAACCGAAGGTCCCGATGCCCATCGGGCTGGTCGCCGAGTCGCCGTGATGAACCCGGATGTCGTCCAGGGGGATCCCCAGACCGTCGGACACGATCTGTGCCCATGCGGTCTGGTGGCCCTGACCGCTCGGACCGGTGCCGATGATCACCGTGGCGGTCCCATCTGGGTTGACCCTCACCAGGCCGGAGCCGTTGAACGACGACGGGAGCCCGTAGGCGGACCAGGAGAACCCGATGTCCGCCAGAACGGCCGGGCCGAATCCGCACACCTCCACGTAGGAGCCGACGCCGATGCCGACCAGGCGGCCCTCGGCGCGCGCCTCGTCGCGTCGGCGCTTCAGGCCCTCGTAGTCGGCGATCTCCTTGAGCCTCTGCGTGGCGGCGGCGTAATCGCCGGAGTCGAGGGCGAACCCACAGCCGAGCGTCGCCGGGAACTCCTCCGGCTGCCAGAAGTTCTTCTCGCGCACCTCGATCGGGTCCATCCCGATCTCACGGGCGTAGGCGTCGATGATGCGCTCCAGGTAGTAGATCGCCTCGGGCCGGCCGGCGCCCCGATAGGCGTCGGTGGTCATCGTGTTGGTGACCACGCAGTCCACCGTCCAGCTCACCGGCATCTTGTACTGGCCGGATGCGATCCACAGACCGAGCAGGGGGATCGCCACCGTGAAGTTCTGGCTGTAGGCGCCCATGTCGGCGATGCCCTCGAGCTTGTACCCGAGGAACTGGCCGTCCCGGGTGCCGACCAGGGTGGCTGTGGCCACCCAGCCGCGTCCATGGATCGTCGCCCCGGCCGCCTCGCGGCGGGTCTCGGTCCACTTCACCGGGCGGCCCAGCTCGCGGGACGCCCAGGCGACGAGGATCTCGTCGTTGTAGACGTTCAGCTTGCAGCCGAATCCGCCGCCCACCTCGGGGGCGACCACCCGCACGTCGCGGATGCTCATCTCGAGTTGGGTGGCGATGGCGCCGGCCAGGGCGTGGGGCACCTGGGTGGAGGAATGGACCGTGAGGCGTCCGTAGCCCGGCTCGTACTCGGCAAGCACCGAGCGGGGCTCGATGGCCACGGGGATCAGCCTCTGGTTGACCATGTCGAGGCTGACGACCACCGCGTCCTCGCGCTGCATGGCCTCGTCCACCTGGGGCGTCTGGTCCTCCAGGCCGAGGGCCTCCCAATACCCGTGGTAGGTCCAGGTGTGGAGGACGTTCGAGCCGAGCTCCTCGTGGATCACGACCTCGTCCGACGCGGCCTTGCGCAGGTCGATGACCGCAGGAAGCTCGTCGAAGTCGACCTCGATCGCCTCGACTGCATCCTGGGCGATGTAGCGGTCCTCGGCCACCACCATCGCGATCGCCTCTCCCACGTGATTCACCTCGCCGGCGGCGAGGAGCGGGCGAAGCTTGCCTACCGGCACCTGGGCGAGCAGCGGGCCGAGGTGGGCCACGTCGTCGTGGGTGTAGACGGCCACCACACCGGGGATCTCCTTCGCCCGCGAGGTATCGAGCCTCGTGATCCTGGCCCGTGCCACCGGGGAGCGGAGGAAGGCCACCCGGAGCGTGCCTACGGGTGCGAAGTCGTCTGTGTACTTGCCGAGCCCCTGGATGAGAGCGGGATCCTCACGGCGCTTGACCACACCGCCCATGACACTCGTCGTGGCCATCACTCACCTCCTTCCCAGTCGGCCGCCGGGGGCTCTTCGCCACGCATCCGGGCGGCCGCGAACTGAACGGCCTGGACGATGTTGTGGTAGCCGGTGCACCGGCACAGGTTCCCTTCGATGCCGTGCCGGATCTCCTCCTCGCTGGGCCGATCGTTCTTGGAGAGGAGGGCGACCGAGCTCATGATCATTCCGGGGGTGCAATAGCCGCACTGGAGCCCGTGACGCTCCCAGAAGCCTTCCTGCACCGGGTGCAGGTCTCCGTTGGAAGCGATGCCTTCGATTGTGGTGACGTTGGCTCCGTCGGCCTGCACCGCGAACATCGTGCAGGACTTCACGGGCTCTCCGTCGACATGGACCGTGCAGGCTCCGCAGTAGCCGGTCTCGCAGCCGACGTGGGTTCCGGTGAGTCTTAGGTCCTCGCGAAGGAAGTGGACCAAAAGGGTCCGGGGCTCGACTTCGGCACTCACAGGCTGCCCGTTGACGGTCATTGACACTCTCACGTCTACCCCTTTCGGTGTCGGCCTGGCCGGAACATATCAAACGAGGTTGCGGGGTGCCCCGCGAAACGGTTTCCCACCATCCGCGCAGGGGTAATGCCTGGTTCCCCAACCGGAGGAACGAATGTCATACAGGTCGACAGTGGCGCATCGACGGAGTCAAGCCGTTGATCGCCGGGTGATGAGTCCGGCCCGCATAGTTGCGGGAATCCTGGGCGTCATCCTGCTCGTGATGGGCGGTGTCGCACTTGCCCGGACCGGTCTCAGCTCGCTCACCGGCGAGACGGCGACGGTCCTCGGTTTCGAGCACACGGCCCTCATGGGGCTCATCGATATCGTGGCCGGCCTGCTGTTCCTCGTGGCGGCAGCGGCTGTGGCGGTGCGAGGCCAGCTCACCGGAATCTCGCTCCTCACCGCAGCCTTCGGTGCCGTGATGATGATCGAGCCCGGCGCAATGTCCGACGCACTCGGCGGTGGCTCCGATCTGGGTCTCCTCTATGTCGTGGTGGGCCTCCTCGGCCTCCTGGCGGCGATGATGTTCCCTACCCGGGTCACCGAGGTCGAGGCAGTCCACGAAGACTCGGTGGACCACTACTAGAGAAGCTTCCCCCCAACCGAGCACGGGATTCACCCCCGCCATCGGCGGGGGTGAATCTCTTCAGGCCCGAGCTTCGCTCAGTTTGAAGTGGGCGTACTTTTCGATCTCGCGGACCCGCCGACTGCTCCTGGCGAGCCGGATGCCGATCTCGCCATAGCTCTCGCCACGCTCGCGCAGTCGGAGAACGGTCCGCTCGAGGGGACGGAGTACCCCGTCCTGTTGCCGTACGGAGCCGTTTCCGTGAACCCGGTAGCGGGTCATCTCCATGATGCGGGCAACGGTGCCCGGCTTCTTCCCGATCCGGGTGGCGATCTCGCTGAGGGGCGCTCCCTGGTTGTGGAGCCTGACGATGGTCCGTTCGATCGGACTCAAAGACT
>JAGFIR010000012.1 GCA_024103415.1 Acidimicrobiales bacterium | reverse complement strand
CTCGCGGTTGGTCACCGGGACGTAGTCGTCACCGTCTGCCAGGACGTCGAAGACCTCGTCGAAGAGGCCCCAGAGACGGTGCTCTTCGATCTCCCAGGAGTGACCCCAGACGTGGATGACACCTCCGGCTCTCCTGGCTTCGGTCTTGGCGCGCTGGGCGAGCCGCACCGGGTCGGTCGCCAGGCCCAGCCCCGTGGCCCATCTCGCCACCCCTCCGAAGTTGCCCTCACGCATCGCATGACGGAGATGGATGGGGCGCGGGTGCGGGAACAGCTGGAAGGTCGTGGCCATTCGCATCCGGTCTCGTGGGAGACCGAGACTGAAGGCCACGGTGGTCCTCGCCAGGTCGTAGCCGGCTGAACGCGCGGCCTCCACCACCTCACGGTTGTGATATCCGAAGGGGTAACAGAAGGAGGTGACGGCAACACCCAGGTGATCCTCCAGCCGGTCCCGGCACTCGGTCACCTCGGCCGTCAGTTCCCGGTGGCTCAACCGCCTCAGATCGGGATGGGTCTTGGTGTGCGCCCCGATCTCCATGCCCATTGCCATGAGCTCTTCGGCCGCAGATCGGGGAAGAAGGGGCCAGCGATCCGAGTCGCTCACCCAGTAGAAGGTGCCCCTGAGCCCGCGGGCGGCGAGCTTCTCCGCCAACCTCATGTCGAGGGAGTCGCCATCGTCCCAGCTTGTGGTGAGGAGGATCCGGGTCACCGGGTCAAGGTAGTCAGCGGTGAAAGGCTCCGAACGCGAGCGAGGGGCCCCGAAGGGCCCCCCGTCGTTGTCTGCGGAGACTCCCTGATCAGAAGTCCATGTCACCGCCGTGGCTGTGCCCGGCGCCGGCAGCCGCGGGCGGCTCCGGCATCTCGGCCACCAGGGCCTCGGTGGTGAGCAGGAGAGCGGCGATCGAGGCCGCGTTCTGCAGGGTGGACCGGGTCACCTTCGCCGGGTCGATGACACCGGAGGCGATCAGGTCCTCGTACTGGCCGGTGGCGGCGTTGAAGCCGAAGCCACCCTCGCCGGCACGAACCTGCTCGACGACGACACCGCCCTCGAAGCCGGCGTTGACGGCGATCTGACGGAGGGGCTCCTCCATCGCCCGCTTGACGATGGTGCGGCCGGCCTTCTCGTCGTCGGTGCCGCCGCGAACCTTGTCCAGGGCCTCCTGGGCACGGAGCAGGGCGACGCCACCGCCGGGGACGACGCCTTCCTCGACCGCGGCACGGGCGGCCTGGACAGCGTCCTCGATGCGGTGCTTCTTCTCCTTGAGCTCGACCTCGGTCGCAGCACCGACCTTGATGACGACGACGCCACCGGCGAGCTTGGCGAGACGCTCCTGGAGCTTCTCACGGTCCCAGTCGGAATCCGTGTTCTCGATCTCGCGCTCGATCTGCTTGATGCGGGCCTTGACGTCGGCCTCGGACCCGGCGCCATCGACGATGGTGGTCGAGTCCTTGTTGACCACGACCTTGCGGGCGCGGCCCAGCAGCTCGAGGGTCACATTCTCCAGCTTGAGACCGACCTCCTCGGAGATCACGGTGCCACCGGTGAGGATGGCGATGTCCTGGAGCATGGCCTTGCGGCGCTCACCGAAACCGGGCGCCTTGACGGCCACCGACTGGAACAGCCCGCGGATCTTGTTGACGACCAGGGTGGCGAGAGCCTCGCCCTCCACGTCCTCGGCGATGACGAGGAGCGGACGACCCTGGGACATCACCTTCTCGAGGACCGGGACGAGGTCGTTGACCGACCCGATCTTCTGGTTGGCGATGAGGATGTACGGCTCCTCGAGCACCGCCTCCTGACGATCGGGGTCGGTGATGAAGTACGCCGAGAGCAGGCCCTTGTCGAACTGCATGCCCTCGGTGAACTCGAGCTCGAGACCGTAGGTCTGGCCCTCTTCGACGGTGATGACGCCGTCCTTGCCGACCCGGTCCATGGCGTCGGCGATGACCTTGCCGATGGACGAGTCGTTGTTGGCCGAGATCGTGGCGACGTGAGCGATCTCCTCGGTGGAGTCGACGTCGCGGGCCATGTCACCGATCGCCTTGACGGCGGCCTCGACGGCCTGCTCGATGCCACGCTTGAGCTCCATCGGGTTGGCGCCGGCGGCGACCTGACGGAGACCCTCGCGCACCATGGCCTGGGCCAGGACGGTGGCGGTGGTGGTGCCGTCACCGGCGACGTTGTCGGTCTTGTTGGCGACCTCGTAGGCGAGCTTGGCGCCCATGTTCTCCCACGGGTCGTCGAGCTCGATCTCCTTGGCGATCGTCACGCCGTCGTTGGTGATGGTGGGGGCACCCCACTTCTTCTCCAGGACGACGTTGCGGCCCTTGGGGCCGAGGGTCACCTTGACGGTGTCGGCGAGCTTGTCGACACCCGCCTGAAGCCCCTTGCGGGCTTCCTCATTGAAGCGAAGATCCTTCGCAGCCATCTTCTATCAACTCCTCAATTCACCACGGCCAGGAGGTCACGCTCGGAGAGGACGAGGTACTCCGCCCCGTCGAGCTTGACTTCGGTGCCGGCGAACTTCGAGTAGAGGACCTTGTCGCCGACGGCTACGTCGACGGGGATCCGCTTTCCGTCCTCGTCACGGGCTCCCGGTCCCACGGCGATCACTTCGCCGATCTGGGGCTTCTCCTTGGCGGTGTCGGGGATCACCAGACCCGAGGGGGTGCGGGCTTCCGCATCCTCGGTCGGCTTCACGACCACCCGGTCACCGAGCGGCTGAAGCTTCATACGTGTTGCCTCCTTGGTCTACGGACTTGTGCTCCGCGGAGCTTCCGCGTCAGCACCCGTCTCGATCGAGTGCCAGGGAGAGAGATTAGCACTCTCTGACGGTGAGTGCTAATGAGGGAATCTGAGCGTCAGACGCTCAAGTACGGGGTTTCAGTGCCAACCGGACCCGAGAAGCCTAGAGGGGTCCACACCCTCCGCCCAATCGCTGTAGCGGCCGCGGGAGAGCCAGTGGGCCCCGGCGACGCCGATCATGGCCGCGTTGTCGGTGCAGAGGATCGGCTCGGGCAGTGCGAGCGTCACTCCCCTCTTGTCGGCCTCCTCGGCGAAGCGATGACGGAGACGGCGATTGGCCAGGACGCCGCCCCCTCCGCCCACCACCTTCGCCCCGGTGGCGTCGACCGCGGCGAAGGTCTTGTCGACGAGGACGTCGACTATCGCCTCCTGCACCGACGCGGCCACGTCGGCGAGTGACGGCAGGTCACCGCTCCTCTTGGCCTTGTCGAGGAAGTTGACCACCGAGGTCTTGAGACCCGAGAAGGAGAAGTGATATGGCCTCTCCGGGAGTGCCCTGGGGAAGTCCACCGCTCTCGGGTCGCCGCCATCGCTGGCCCGGTCGATCGCCGGACCCCCGGGGAAGCCGAGACCCATGGCGCGAGCCAGCTTGTCGAACGCCTCCCCCGCGGCGTCGTCGATGCTGTGACCCATGATCTCGTACTCGCCCCACTCCTCGACGAGCACGATCTGGGAGTGGCCGCCGGATGCCAGCAGCGACACCACCGGAGGCTCGAACTCCTCGAACTGGAGCCGTGGGGCCATGAGATGGCCCTCCATGTGGTCGATGCCCACGAAGGGCAGCTGACGCGCCCAGGCGGTGGCCTTGGCGAACGAGTGGCCCACGAGAAGCGCTCCGATCAGACCGGGCCCGTTGGTGGCCGCCACACCGTCGAGGTCGTCGGGATGGACACCGGCCTGTGACAGCGCACGGTGCGTGAGCGGGCGGATGGCCTCGACATGCGCCCGGGCCGCCACCTCGGGCACGACACCCCCGAAGCGGGCATGGAGGTCGACCTGGGAGGAGAGAACGTTGGAGAGGATCTCGGTGCCCCTCACCACGGCCACGGCGGTCTCGTCACACGAGGTCTCGAAGGCGAGGATCAAGGGATTCACGCGAGTACCTCGCATGAATCGGCACCAGGTACCTGGTGCCGGATACCTGGATTTCTCCCCCGTGGAGCGGCAGCGGAACGGGGGAGAGTCGGCGGAGCCGGGAGGGGGCGCGAGCGAAGCGAGCCAGGATGGTTGCTCACGTGCGAGAACGGCTCGCCCCGGGCGGTGGCCAGGCACGTCCCGGGGTACGGGGAACGGGGTGCGAGGTACATACCGCTCACGACTCCCTCCTCAGCCCCTCGAGATACGAAGGATCGTCGATGTCGTGGGCCCACATGATGAGGGCGTCGTCGTCGCCGTAGTAGCCGGGGCGGATGCCGACGGGCACCATGCCGAGCGAGGCGTAGAGGGCTCGGGCCGCCTCGTTGCGGGTCCGCACCTCGAGCGTGAGATGACGGGCGCCATAGGCCACCGCCTCCTCGATGAGGGCGACCATGAGCCGGCGTCCGAGCCCGCCCCGCCGGTGTCCGGGCTCGACGAAGACGTTGGTCACGTGCGCCTCGTCCACAACGATCAGGGCCCCGGCATAACCGACCAACCCGCCTTCGTCCGCCGCCAGATAGACGCGGCTCGGGGCGGCGAGCTCGTCGCGGAAGACACTCTCCGGCCAGGGGGCGGGCTGGTGCTCCGCCTCCATTGCGGCGGCTGTGGCCACGTCGGCTTCGGAGAGCGGGCGGATCGTGATCATGTCGACGCCCACGGGCCCTCCTCCCGGATCATGGCCCAGTTGATCGTGACGTCGGGCTCGCGCATGTACAGGGGTCGGATGTCGTCGGGAGCCGGATAATCACCCTTCTCGAGACGGGCGTGGCCGATCTCGGCGAGGGTGACGGCGTAGGGGTAGCGGGGCTTGCCCGTCTTGACCATGCGCATCCCCGTGAAGAAGCCGTCCGGGAGGGCGGCGACGTCACCGACGACGAGACTCTCCTCGGAGGTGGACACCAGCACGGCGCGCAAGGCCTCGACGTCGAACAGTTCCGTCGGGCCGTCCTTTACCACCCCGCCGGGGACGGGCCGGTAGCGGGCCACCGC
>JAGFIR010000001.1 GCA_024103415.1 Acidimicrobiales bacterium | reverse complement strand
CTCGGTCCTCGATGACGCGGCCAAGGTCCTCGGCGAGGTTCGCCGGGTCAAGTCCGAGGCCAAGGTCTCGATGAGGGCAGACGTCTCCAGGCTCGAGGTCACCGCCGACCCGGCGAGCATCGAGCGGATCCGTTCGGTGGAGGCCGACCTCCTCGAGGCGACCCGCGCTCCGGCCATCGACTACGCCGAGGGCGAGTTCGCGGTCATGGCGGTCCTGGCGCCACAGGAGTGACATGAGGGTCGCGATCGTCGGCGGGGGACCTGCGGGCCTCTATCTGGCGATCCTGCTCCGAAAGCAGCGACCCGACTACCAGGTCACCGTTTGGGAGAGAAACACCCCGGCCGACGCCTACGGGTTCGGCGTCGTGTTCTCGGACGAGACCCTCGACCACTTCGCCGAGGCGGATCCTGAGTCGTTCCGGCAGCTCGCCGCCGGGTTCCGGAGCTGGGGCGAGATCGAAGTCCGTCACTTCTCCGGTCGCCGGATCGTCTCCGGCGGCCATGGGTTCTCGGCGATCAGCAGGCGACGGCTTCTCGAGATCCTGGCCGACCGCGCCGGGGAGGTCGGGGCCGGGCTCCACTTCTCCTCAGAGGTGGCCGACCCGCTCGGCATCGACGCCGATGTGGTCGTGGGGGCGGACGGAGCCAACTCGACGGTGCGGCGCCTCCTCGCCGAGTACCTCGAGCCGTCCATCGAGCCAAGGGTGAACAAGTACGCGTGGTTCGGCACCCCCAAGGTGTTCGACCGTTTCCACTTCATCTTCGAGGACACGCCGGCCGGGATGGTGTGGGCGCACATCTACCCCTACTCCGACCAGGGGAGCACCTTCATCGTGGAGATGGCACCCGAGACGTGGCGGGCCCTGGGCTTCGACGCCACCGAGGGCGAGAGCTTCCCGCCGGGGATCAGCGACGAGTTGGCGCTGAGCCGCTGCCAGGAGATGTTCGCCGACCACCTCGACGGGCACCCATTGGTAGGCAACAACTCGAAGTGGCTCCAGTTCCCCACGATCAAGTGCGGACGCTGGCACCACGACAACGTCGTCCTCATGGGCGACGCCATCCACACCGCCCACTACTCGGTGGGCTCGGGCACCAAGCTGGCGATGGAAGACGCCATCTCCCTCGCCGGGTCGCTCGCCAAGGGCGGGCCGATCGACGAGGCGTTCGCCGCCTATGAGGAGGACCGGCGGCCGGCGGTCGACAGCCTCCAGCGGGCCGCCAAGGCGAGTCTGGAGTGGTTCGAGGGCGCCGACCGATACCGGACCATGGAGCCAGAGCAGTTCGCGTTCTCCCTGCTCACCCGGAGCCAGAGGGTCACCTACGACAACCTCCGACTGCGTGACCCCGCCTACATGGAGACCGTCGACCGCTGGTACGCCGCGTCGGAGCACGGTTGTCCGGTGGACGTCTCGCCCGACGTGCCGCCGATGTTCCACCCGTTCCGGCTGCGCGACCTGGTGTTGCCCAACCGCATCGTGGTGTCGCCCATGGATCAGTACTCGGCGGGCGAGGACGGTGTCCCCGGCGACTGGCACATGGTTCATCTCGGCAGCAGGGCGGTCGGCGGGGCCGGGCTGGTGATGACCGAGATGGTCTGCGTCACGCCGCAGGGTCGCATCTCCCCGGCAGACACCGGCATGTGGTCCGACGAGCAGGAGGCGGCCTGGAAGCGGATCGTGGGCTTCGTCCACACCGAGACCGACTCCAGGATCGGGCTCCAGCTCGGCCACTCCGGTCGCAAGGGCTCCACCAAGCGGATGTGGGAAGGCGACACCGACCCGCTCGACGACGGGAACTGGGAGATCATCTCGCCATCCCCGATCCCGTACCGCCCCGACTCCCAGACCCCGAGGGAGATGACACGGAAGGACATGGACGAGGTGCGGGACGCGTTCGTCGCCGCCGCGGAGCGCGGTAAGCGGGCCGGTTTCGACCTGCTGGAGCTCCACTACGCCCACGGGTACCTGATGTCGAGCTTCCTCACCCCGCTGGCCAACCAGCGGACGGACGAGTACGGGGGGAGTCTGGAGAATCGGATGCGGTACCCGCTCGAGGTGGTGGATGCCGTCCGGGAGGTGTGGGACGGCCCGCTGTCGGTTCGCATCTCTGCCACCGACTGGGTCCCGGGCGGGTTCGACGGCGACGACGCCGTGGCGCTTGCCCAGGCGTTGAAGGAGCACGGCGTCGACATCATCGACGTGTCCACAGGGCAGACCTCGGTCGAGGCCCGACCGGAGTACGGGCGGCTGTATCAGACCCCGTTCAGCGACCGGATCCGGCACGAGGCGGGCATCCCGACGATGACGGTGGGCGCCGTGTCGTCGATCGACGACGTGCACAACATCCTGGTGGCCGGCCGGGCCGATCTCTGCGTGCTGGCACGGCCGCATCTCGTCGACCCGTACTGGACGCTGAATGCGGCGATCGACCTCGGGTACACCGGGCACAGCTTCCCCCCGCAATACCTGTCGGGCCTGGCCGCCCGACGCCGCCAGCAGGATCCGATCCCCCCGGACGTGTTCCGCAGATAGCAAAACCCACAAAGGGATTGCCTCCCCACGAAGCCGCCAGCGGAGTGGGCGAGTGCCCCGGTGGGGAGAGGGGGCGGGAGCGAAGCGAGCCAGAAATGGGGGTGCCGCTTACCCTGCTCTCGTGGAAGCCGCGCAGTTGGGGACCGTTGCCCTGTGGGCTGCAACCGTGGCGGCCGGCGTTTCCGTCTTCTATCGCCCCAAGGTCTTCCTGAGGATCGCCGCCGCCCTGGCGGCGCTGACGACGGTGGTACTGGCGATCGCCCTGGTCCGCCACGACTTCTCCCTCGCCTACGTGGCCCGGACCACCAGCCTGGCCACGCCCTGGCCCTACCGCCTCTCGGCGCTCTGGGGCGGGATGGAGGGGTCGATGCTCTTCTACACCGCCATGCTCCTCGGCGTCGGTGCCCGGGGAGTCCGCGGGAGGGGTGACCTGGAGCACCGGGTCGTGGCCGGCGTGGGGCTGGCTGCCCTGACGCTCACTGCGGTCGCCACCTCACCGTTCGAACGGCTCCCCATCCCGGCGGTCGACGGGCAGGGTCTGCTGGCGATCCTCCAGCATCCGGCGATGATCTACCACCCGCCGATCCTGTACCTGGGGCTGACCGCCCTGGTAGTCCCGTTCGCGCTCACGGTCGGGTCGTTGGCTCGCAAGGAAGGGACAGGGGAGTGGATCCCCACCGTGAGGAGGGCGGCATTGGTCCCGTGGACACTGCTCACCCTGGGGATGGTCGCCGGGGCCAACTGGGCCTACGTGGAGCTGGGCTGGGGCGGGTTCTGGGCCTGGGACCCCGTGGAGAACACGGCTCTCATGCCCTGGCTGGGGTTGACCGTGTTCCTCC
>JAGFIR010000234.1 GCA_024103415.1 Acidimicrobiales bacterium | reverse complement strand
TAGCGGGTCATCTCCATGATGCGGGCAACGGTGCCCGGCTTCTTCCCGATCCGGGTGGCGATCTCGCTGAGGGGCGCTCCCTGGTTGTGGAGCCTGACGATGGTCCGTTCGATCGGACTCAAAGACTGACCGGTCATTGACGCTCCTCTCTGACTGGCACTCCGACCCTAGCCGTCCAAGGCTGACGGAGGGTGTCGGTAACATTTCCCCCGAGGGGCTCGTAGCTCAACCTGGTCAGAGCAGCGGACTCATAATCCGTCGGTTGCAGGTTCAAATCCTGCCGGGCCCACCACTCACCCGTCGGTTGCAGCACCGGCATCAGCTATCCGGCGAAGCGCTTCGACGAGCCCTGGAACATCCTGTGGGGGATCGAGGCCCGGTCTGGCTGGCGGTCATCGCCGCCGGGCTCGTCGCCTGGTTGCACTATGTCGTGAGCGCTCTCTCGGGGCGTGGTTGGTCCCGGCGATACCGTTCGTGATCGTCGCCAGCACGCTTCTGCTGGGCGGCTGCTACCCGCATGCCACGCTCGTCGTCACTTTCGGTGCGTACCCTGGACGGCGAGACGATCGCGACGTAGGGAGACGACATTCGGACCGTCAAGCCTCTCGACGAGACGACCTGGCCGGCATTCGAGGAGCTGGCCGAGAGCAGCAACAGCTATCCGAGCGGGTGCTGGTGCATGGGATTTCATCCCGAAGGCGTGGGCAAGACCACTGCCGCGGTCAACAAGGAGCGGAAGCGACTCCGGGTCGTCCAGGGGACCACCCACCACGCCCTCGTGTTCGAAGACGACCTCTGCGTCGGCTGGTGCCAGTTCGGGACGCCGGACGAACTTCCACGGATCAAGAACCAGCGGGACTACGAGAAGACCCGTGAGGGCGACCTCCCCGACTGGAGGATCACCTGCTTCTACGTGCGCCGCGGTCACCGCCGCCAGGGGGTCTCGGAGACCGCACTCACCGGTGCGCTGGAGATGATCGCTGCCGCCGGGGGAGGTCGGGTCGAGGGCTACCCGGAGCCCGCCGATGCGGTACCGGCCGGCTTCTTGTTCCACGGCGCACTGACTACCTTCGAGAAGCTCGGTTTTCGAGCGTGACCGGCTCATCGGGAAGCATCGCTGGGTCGTGAGCCGGACCGTGGATCCGGGGGCATAGGGAACCGGGCGCCCCGACGGGTCGTCTCTAGGCTGTGACCGAGGTGCCCGACACACCCTCCCAATCCCGCCCGTCCGCCGCCCGGGCCGCATTCCTCTCTTCCCTCATCCCCGGTTGGGGTCACGCCTACACCGGCCGGAGACGCCCGGCTCGCGCCTGGTTCATCGTGTTCCTTGTCCTGGTGGCCGGCGGCGTCGTCGTCTGGTTCGCCTTCCGCAACGAGTTGCTCCAGGTGCTGGTGACGCCACGGGGCATCGTCTGGCTTCTCGTGGCCAACGCCGTCTTGCTCGGCATCAGGGCGTGGGCGGCGATCGGCGCGTACCGATCGGGGAGACCGGGCGGGGGAGCGCCCGCCGCGCTCAACGTCGTTGTCGCCGCTCTGTTGGTATTGGCGCCACACGTCGCCGCGGGGTACGTCCTGTGGACGGGGCATGACCTCATCACCAGCGTCTTCCAGCCGACACCGCCGGTGGCATCTCCCACGACCACGACCACCAGCACGCCGGGGACGACCGGGACCGGTCCGACCACCACGACACTTCCGCCCACCACTACCACTACCGAGCCGCCGAGGATCTGGGACGGGGTCGAGCGGCTCAACATCGCCCTTCTCGGCTCGGACATGCGTCCCAACCAGGAGACCCTGGATCCCAAGGACCCGCGGTATGTCGGGCACCGCACCGACGTGATGATCGTGGTCAGCATCAACCCGAGACCGCCCTACGACGTGGCGATCCTCTCGGTCCCCAGATTCCTGTCCAACTTCGAGATGCCCGAGGGGTACGGCGTCCCGCGCAGCATCGACGAGTGGGACTGGATCGGGCACGTGTACCGACGGGCCGAGGACATCGCCCCCGAGATGTACCCCGGGCCGCAGTCACCCGGGGTGAACGCCGTGAAGACCGCCCTGGGGACACTATTCGGGAT
>JAGFIR010000232.1 GCA_024103415.1 Acidimicrobiales bacterium | reverse complement strand
TTGGCCACCGACTCCCCCACTGCCTTCAGGGCGGCGAAGTGGATGCAGGCCTCGATACCGGAGCCGGCGAGGCGGGTCATGGCGTCGCGATCCCTGATGTCGGCCTCGTGGAACTCGGGCTCGACGTCGGTGAGCTTGGCGATCCGCGCCAGCACCGAAGGAAGGGCATTGGAGAGGTTGTCGACGATGACCACCTCGTGGCCGGCCTCGATGAGAGCGACCACCGTGTGGCTGCCGATGAAACCGGCTCCGCCGGTGACCAGGACGCGCATCGACCAGAGGTTAGGGGGCGAACCCGTCAAGCCGCAGGAAGGGACAGCACGAAGACGGTCTTCCCGTCCTCGCGCCGGTAGGTGAGGTCGCCGTCCATGAGACGGGCCAGCTTCCGGGCGACGGTGAGGCCCAATCCGACGGATGTGGGCACGTCGGGCCCACTCCCCCGCTGGAAGGGTCGGAAGATCCGCTCGACCTCCTCCGGCGGGATCGGATGGCCGTTGTCCCGCACGGCGAGCTCGATCCGATCGCCGGACGACCGGATGGCCACGTCTATCTCCGGTCCCCCGTACCGGACGGCGTTGCTCACCAGGTTGCGAATGATCTGGCGCACCCGTCTCGGGTCGGCGCGGGCCTCGGTGCGCTCGGTCTCGACGTGGACCGTCACCTCTTGCTCGACGACCTCGAGCACCCGCTCGGCTGCCTTGACGAGGTCGAACACCTCGAGCTCGAACACCATGTCCTCGGGGTCCTGGCGATATGCGACCAGGAGGTCCTCGAGCAGCCATGTGGCGTCCTCGGCCTGGCGGGCGATCAGGGCGGCCAGCTCGCGACGTTCGTCGTCGTCGAAGGAGTCGTAGTTCTGCGCCAGCTCCTCACCGAGGCCCAGCACGACGGTCATCGGGCTCCTGAGCTCGTGAGAGACGGTGGCGATGAACTCGTTGCGAGAGCGCTCGGCTGCCATCTTGGCGGTGACATCGATGAGCGCACCGTCGTAATAGACGATGTTTCCGCTCTCGTCGCGGACCGCCCGCGCGGTGTCCTGGACCCAGATGGTGGTCCCGTCCGCCCGCTGGAGCTCGACGTCGAACTCGCGGACGACGCCTTCCGTCTCGATCCTCTGCAGCCAGATGGCCCTGCGGGACGGGTCGACGTACACCGATTCGACGGGCGACATCGCCTTCTCCATCTCCTCGAGCGAGTCGAAGCCGAGCACCTCGGCGAGCGCCGGGTTACCGGCGATGAGCTGCCCGTCGGATGTGGTCCGGTACAACGGGACGGGAATTCGACGGAAGAAGTCTCCTAGATCCTGCATGTGTTCCTACTCGATATCGGATCTTGAACGGGAAATCTGTACTCCCTCTCCCCGGACGGTTGCCCTGTCACCGTCCACGACCCAGGTCCCCGGCCCGGGATCGGTGTCGGTGACCACGATCGGGCACACCGACCCGTACAACTCGGAGGCCACGAGGGCCCCTATGGCGAGGATCGAGTCCGGCTCCCTGAGCACGATCGCTGC
>JAGFIR010000162.1 GCA_024103415.1 Acidimicrobiales bacterium | reverse complement strand
CCTGTCTGGCCGATGGGCTCCTCGGAGTTCGTCGGCCAGACGCTTTTGTGCCCCCTCTTCTCCCCGCCCGGGATCCCTATCTGTCCCGGCGGAGCAGGGTCCTCACGGCCGAGTTCTTCCACAGGTTCGACATCTGCTTCCAGTGCCGGCGCTTGTCGACCAACTGGGTGGTCATGACCACCTCGGGCTCCGCGACCCCGAAATGGCCCGCCACCTGTTGCAGGGTGTGGAACCAGATCTTGTCCTCGAGCTTCGAGGTGTAGATCCGGAAGCTCAGCTCGTATAGCGGGTCGTTGGCGCGGACCAGGAGGTGGATTCTGGCCGCCGTGGCACCGTCGTCGTCCTCGTGGGCGCTGAAGGTGATGATCGCCGCCCACGGGTGCCCCTCGGGGGTCATATACGACCATGAGCGGTCATCGGCGTAGATCACGCGGACACCGGTGGTCACCCGTGTCGGGCCCTTCCCCCCGCCGATGACGGCGATCTCACCGGGGGCGATGCCGCCGGCCGGTGCGTAGAACTTGTTCGACGGGTACCAGAAGTCGCCGAACCGCTGCTTCCACGTGGCGATGACCTCTTCCGGGGTGGGCCTGGGGATCCGCACCTCGTAGGTCTTCTGCCAGAGCTGCCCGAAGCCCTGGAGCGGGCCGACAGGCCTGCGACCCTCCACGTTCCCGGTGGGGGCGCCCTCGGGCGCCTCGTCGACACGGAACACATCCACCGGCTTGGCCCAGTTCTCTGCGTTGATCGGTTCCGACATTGCCGTCCTTTCGACGGTGCCGATGCTGTCGTAAGGCCGTTCCGCGATCGTTACGACCGGATCCAGACCCCGGCCGACTCCGGCTGCATGGTCTCGGTGACCGCGTCCCGCCAGCCGGCGGCCACGTCGTCGGGATCGACGCGGTTTCGTAGGGACCTGGCGAAAGCGTCGGTCACCTTCCACGCGTCGTATCGAGCCCGGTTGAACCGGCGCTCGATCGCTGCCTGCACCCGGCGCCGGAGCGGGTTGAACAGGGCGGCAACCGCCAGGGTCGAGGCGGCGATGGCCAGATCGGAGTCCGACGGCGCCATCGAGCCGATCACCGTGACCAGGCCGACGAACACGAGACCGAGCAGACCCACCACCAACAAGTAGGTGACGGTGCGGGACACGATCCGGTCGATGTCGTAGAGCCGGTACCTGAGGACCGCGACACCTATGGCCACCGGCAACCCGAGGACGGTCGCTCCCCACAGGACGTCGAGCACCACCCCCGGGAGAGGGGTCAATCCGGCCATCGTCTCCTGCACGATCGTGACCACGATCAGCGTGCAGACGGCGAATGCGAACCACTTGATCTGCTGCCGCTGCAGATGGTGGGCGTTGACATACCTGGAGACCAGAGAGGCGGTCGACAGGATCACGAACAGGGCCAGGAACATGTACCCGACCGTCGAAAGGGGCCCGAACTCGGGGTTGGGCAGCCAGGAGATGCCGATCGGGTTGACGGCCCACTCCAGACACTCCCCGTCGTCGTTGGCCGAGAGACAGATCTCGCCGGCGACGACGTAGCTCGCCACCAGCAAACCAATGGGGACTCCCAGCCACACGAGCAGACCCCACCGTTGCGACGCCGGCTTCCCGTCGGGGAACCAGAACACCAGCAGCCCGAGAAGGACGAACCAGGTGAGCCAGATCGCACCACCGACAGCCCCCGCCACCACACTGCCTCCGTTGGCCAATGCGTCGAGCAACCCGCTCAGGAGAAGGGCGACCCCGATGCCGGTCATGACCCAACCGACCCGGTTGCCGTCGGAGCGATAGAGGATCAGGGCGCCGACCACCACGAACACGAAGGCGGCGAGACCCAGGAGCATCTCGTCGGCGGTGGCGTCGCCGTCGAGGACGGCGAAGGCGGCGAGACCCAGCGCCCCGGCGACCAGCGCGACCGACGCCGCGAGTCTGACTACCGACGACCCGGCGTCAGACCGCGGCGACCGCGGACGCCTCGTCATCGAAGACCTCGATGGCTTCGTCGATTCTGGTGAGAGCGAGGATCTGTCGGTAGTGGTCGGTGAGCCCGCAGGCGAGCAATCGGTGGCCGCTCCGCTGGGCCCGGATGAGCGTGGTCACAAGCAACCCGATCCCGCCACTGTTCATGTAGTCGAGGCCTTCGAAATTGAGGATCACTGCGTCGACGCCGCCCCGGGCGGCCTCCTCGTGCGCCCTCGTGATCTCCTCCTCGGAGAACGCCGTGATCTCGCCCACGATGTCAACGACACGGACCCGTGGTGCAGCCTCTCGAACGGTCATGGTCACGTTGGCGGATGGCATTCCTCTCCTCTCAACCGGCCGCGACCGCGGCCTCCTCGTCTTCGTGAATGGTCATGAAGTCGGCGAGCCGGGTGATGGTGAACACCTCGCGGTAGTGCTCGGTGAGGCCGAAGGCATGGATCTCCCGCCCTTCCGACCGTGCCACCGCGAGCAGCCCGACGATGACGGCTATGCCGGTGGAGTTGATGTAGTCCACCTCCCGGAAGTCGAGGACGACACGACCCGGGGTCCGCGTGGCTTCGGCATAGGCCGCCTCCAGCGGCTCCTTGGCGGCACGATCGACCGTGCCCACCATGGTCACCAGGCTCCCGTCTTCTATCGGGGTGCTGGTCGCACGGAACTGGCTGCTCATCGGAGCGCCCCCTTCCTCTTCATGATCAACTCCACCGTGTGGGTGCTCCCGTCGCTGGTGGAGCGGACGTCGTCGACCATCTTCTCGACGAGGAACAGCCCCCACCCCCGGGGCGTCTGAAGACCGGCGAGCTTCGCCTCGAGATCCGGTGTCTGCGGCTCCGGGATCTCCCGGGCTCCGCCCTGGTCCGTGACGCGCACGCTGACCACGTCGTCGGTCGCCCAGACCTCTACCCCGACCTCGAGCTCGGGCCGTCCCTCGTTGCCGTGCTCGATGGCGTTCATCACGGTCTCGGCGACTGCGGTCTGGAGACGTTCCAGGTCGCGCCGGTCGAACCCGAGCGGTGCGACCGCCTCCGCCATCCGGGTCACCGCGGCGCGCTCGTTCCCCTCCTCGCTGCGGACGGCGAACGAGTCGAGGAGCTCACCTGCTCCGAAAGCCATCGCCGAGACCTGGGCCGAGTGCGAGCGGCGGACCACCACCAATGTGATGTCGTCCTCCTGTTCGGCGTCCGGGCCGGCGAACGACTCGAGATCGTCGACGAGCGCCACGACCATGTCGTCGGCCCTGCGGGCCACGCGCGCCATCAGCCTCCCGAACCCGTACATCTCCCCGTCGGGGTCGTGGGCCTCGGTGATCCCGTCGCTGGTGAGCACCATGGTCTCCCCCGAGCCCATCGTGTAGCGCTTCTCCTCGTAGTCCATGCCCGGCATGAGGCCGAGAGGCATGCCGGCGGCGCGCAGTTCGACCACCCCGTCCTCGGTCTGCATGTACGGGAGGTTGTGGCCGGCGTTGGCGAGGACCACGTCCCCGGCACCGGTGTCGATGATGGCGTAGAGACAGGTGACGAACATCGCCGCGGGGATCTCGGGGACGAGGGCGTCGTTGACCTCAGCGAGCACCTTCGAGGGCGAGTCGTGCTTCTGCGCGGCGGAGCGGAGCATCGACCGGCACGTGGCCATCACCAGGGCCGCCGGGACACCCTTGTCGGTGACGTCTCCGATTACCACGCCGAGACGGCCATCGGCAAGGGGAATGAAGTCGTAGAAGTCGCCGCCCACAGCACGGGCGGGTCGGTAGAAGGCGCTGACGTGCCAGCCCGGTATCGACGGCAGCTCCTTGGGCAGCAGCGTCTGCTGGATCAGCGCCGCCACCTTGAGCTCCTGCTCGATCCGCTCCCGCTCCTTGGCCTCCGCCTGTTGCTCCCTGATCAGTTGGGCCACCCGCATCGCGGGCGCCACCTGGGCGGCCAGCCCGCCGAGGAGCCTCCGGTCGTCGGAGGAGTAGGGCTGGTCGGAGAGCCTGGGGCCGAGATACAGGGCACCGATCAACTCGCCCTGGCCGATCAGCGGGACTATGAGCTCGACCCCGGCGGCCCTGACCGCGTCCAGGGTGCCCGAAACCAACTCGAGATCCGCCACCCCGACGGGGCCGCCGGCGGACAGCAGGACCGTCTCCAGCGGATCCCCGGGCGGGATCGGGATCGGGTCGATCAGACGAGTCTGCGACAGCGGGGTCCCGGCGGCAGGTCCGCCCCCGTTCTCGGAACGTCTGCGACGGAGTCTCTCCAGCATCATCCCGATGTCTACTCCCCCATCGTCCCCGCAGCGTTACGAACCCAGACCGACACCGCTGCCGGCTGCATCGTCTCGGACACGACCCCGATCCATCCATCCACCACGTCGGAGCCGTCGAGGCGCGTCTGCAAGGTCCCCACGAACCGGTCCACCACATGGGCCGCGTCGTATCGCGAGCGGTTGAAACGACTGTCCACCCAGGCCTGGACCCGACGACGCAACGGGTTGAAGGAGCCGGCGACCGCCAGAGTCGAACCGGCCACGGCCAGCGGGCTGTCGGTGGGGAGTATCGAGCTCAGTGCCGTCACACCCGCGAAGAACAGGACGGCCAGGAGCCCGACGACGATCACGTAGGAGACGGTGCGGGACAGGATGCGGTCGATCTCATAGAGGCGATACCGGACGATCGCCACCCCTATGGAGAAGGGGATAGCCCAACCGCCGAGAAGGACGAGAGTGTTGACCGCCAGGATGTTGTGCTCCGCGACCTGGCTGACCCCGGCGTCGAGCACGAAGACCAGGCCACCGAGAACCAGCCACCGGAACTGCTGTCGCTCCACCCCGGTGCTCTTCCGCGCCCTGAGGAAGAGCAGGATCAGGGCGAACGCCCCAAGAGCGACTATCAGGAAGAAGCCCTCGTCTCTCGTGATGATCGCCAGCCACGCGAGAGCCGGGACGGCAAGAGGACTGGGCTGGCCCGTGTCGGGCAGCGGCTCGGTGTTGACCGTGAAGCCGAGGACCACCCAGATGGTGATCACGAGGTTGAACCACCCGAGGATTCGCTCCCACCTGGTGTTGTGGTCGCCCGTCGGGAACCTGTTGAGAGTCTCCACGATCATCAGCCACGGGACGAGCGAGAGGATGGTGTAACCCAACTCGAGCCACGCCGCCGACCCTGCAGGCACGTCGTACACGAACGCCTGGAGGAGGAAGGCCAGGCCCATCATGGCCCCGATCCCCAGGGCCAGTCGCCCGACGCGGTTGCCCGGCCGGCGGACGAGGATCATCCAACCGGTCACCGGCCACACGATCCAGTAGAGGACCCACCAGGCGAAGGACTGCATGGCCAGAGCGCCGTATCGGGTCGCCAGGATCATCCCGCCGAGGCTGATCAAAGCAATCGCGGTCACCACCGACTTCCGGCGGTCCCATCCCTCACTGCTGCGGTCGTCGCTGGCGCGCTCCATCTCCAACTCCCGCATCTTCGCCGCCGATCGTTACGAAACCGCTACCACCGAAGCGTTCCGGCTTTGGTGAGTGGGACAGCCGTCGTAACGGTGGATTAGCTTGCGATCGTGCTCACCGTGAACCTACTCGGAGCGCCCGAGGCGCTGTCCGATGGTGTGCCCATCCGCGTCGACACCAACAAGGCCATCGCCCTCCTCGCCTATCTCGTCGTCGAGCGGACCGCCCGACGTGACACGCTGGCCGCCCTGCTGTGGGCGGAATCGTCGCAGGAGAGGGCTCGGGCGACGCTGCGGCGCACGCTCTCGGCATTGCGCACCGCCGTGGGAGCAGACATACTCCAGGCCGATCGCAGCACGGTGGCCCTATCCGGGACGGTGAGGTCGGACTACGGCGAACTGCTCGACGAGTTGTCGGCCACCGCTGGGCACGACCACGACACCGGGGAGGTGTGCGGTCGCTGCGTGCCCCACCTGGAGCGGGCATCGGCCCTGTACCGCGGCGACTTCCTCCAGGGCTTCGGGGTGAGGTCGGCCCCCGAGTTCGAGGACTGGTCGAGGAGCATCGGCCAGTCGCTCCGCATACGGATGGGGAATGTCTTCGAGCGTCTGGCGTCGGCTCACGCTGCCGCCGGCGACTACGCCGCGGCGACCACCGCTGCGGCGAGATGGATCGACCTCGATCCACTTCACGAGCCCGCCTACCGGCTCCTCATGCTCCTCCGCGCCTGGGCGGGGGACCGCTCCGGGGCCATCGACGCCTATCGGGAGTGCGTGTCCGTCCTCGACCGGGAGCTCGCCGTCCCGCCACTCGAGGAGACGACCGAGCTCTACGAGGCGATCCTGGACGAGGACCTGCCGCCTGCGCCCGGGGTGCGCCGGAGGGTCACCACGACCCGCGTCCCCGCCCGGGCACCCACCGGCCTCATCGACCGGGAAGCGGAGGTGGCCGCTCTTCGCGAAGCACTCGCCACCGCCTCGGAGCGCGGGGTGGTCGTGTCGGTGGCTGGCGCCCCGTGGATGGGCAAGACGCGCCTCGCCGAGGAGCTGATCGCCGAGGCAGGCCCCGACCGGCTCGTGCTCACCGCCCGTGGATACCGCCTGGAGCAGTCGCTCCCCTACGGCGTGATCGCACAGATGCTCGACCATGCGTCCCCTCATCTGGACGAAGCGGGTCTGGCCGATTGGGCCGCAGGCGAGCTGGGCCGCATCGTCCCGGGGCTCGGTCAGGCGACCGCACCCGAGCCGCTGGGCGAGCGACGGCTCCTCGAGGCCATCCACACCTCCATTGCAGCACTCGCCACCCGAAGACCCCTCCTCGTGGTGATCGACGACGCCCAATGGGCCGACGAGCCGTCAGCCGCCGTGATCGCCTACCTCGCCCACCGGGTCGGGGGTCTGCCGGTGCTTCTCATGGTCATCGCCAGAGAGGATGAAGGGGTCCCGGCCCCGATCGCAGACGTGATTGCATCGGCAGGCGTGCGACTGGTGCTGCGACCTCTCTCCGTGGAGCAGCTCATCCCGCTCACGGGCGACGAGGAGGCGGCGCGAGCGCTCGAGTCAAGGACGGGAGGGGTTCCGCTCCTCGCCGCCGAGGCCGTCGAATCGGGCGGCGGCACGCCGACACCCGGCATGACCCGCTACCTCGAGGCGCGCTGGAACGAGTTGGGAGACCTGGAGCGCCAGCTTCTCAGCGCGGCAGCCGTCCTCGGCGGGTCGTGCGACACCCGCCTCCTCAAGGAGACCAGCGGCAGGAGCGAGGATGAGGTCGTCCAAGGGGTCGAGCACCTCACCAGACTCGGTCTCCTCGAGGAGACCCCGGACGGCGTGGGATTCACCCTCGACGCCATGGAGAGGGTGGCTTACGAGTCGGTGTCACTGGTCCGCCGTCGCCTGCTCCACGGCAGAGCAGCCGAGGCCATCTCCGCCCGGCCCAATGCCCGCCGCGAGGCGCGTCTGGCGGCAGCGGTCGCCAACCACCTCCAGGAGGCCGGCCGGCCAGAGGCAGCCGACTGGCACATGACGGCGGGTGAGCTCGCCCGCTCCGTCTATGCCCACGACTCGGCGCGGAGCTTCTACGAATCGGCCCTGGCCCTGGGGACCGACCGCGTCGCCGAGGCCCGGCTGGCCCTCGCCGAGATCGAGATGGCCCTCGGCCGGTATGAGGAGGCGCGACGACAGCTCACCCTCGCCGAAGGATCAGCCGGGGAGATCCGGGCGGTGGTCGCACAGCGACTCGGAGACGTGGAACGTCTGCTCGGGAGATTCGGATCCGCCGAGGCCCACTACGAGACCGCGCTCGAGGCGGGGGCGCCGCCAGTGGAGGTGTTGTCCGATTGGGCGCTGCTCGCCATGCGCACCGGGAGGCACGAAGAGGCCGTCGAACTGGCGACCCGGGCACGGGACGCCGCCGAGCGTGGGGGACGACCAGGTGAACTGTCCCGGGTGGGCAACATCCTGGCCGCCGTCACCACCGATCCGGCAGAGGCCCTCGAGCACGCCGAGGAAGCGGCCCGTCTCGCCGGCGACGACGAGATGCTCCTGATGGCCGCCCTCAACGGCCAGGCCCTGATCCTCGCCGACCGGGGCGAGCTCAATCGTGCCGTCGCCGTTCTCGAGATGGCGATCGAGATCGCGGTCCGAACCGGTCATCGTCATCGGGAGGCCGCCCTGTGGAGCCATCTCGCCGACATCCACCATCGGGCCGGGCGGGAGGATGAGGCACGGGAGCTCCAGACCAGGGCCATCTCGATGTTCGCCGACATCGATGCCGGTGGCTTCGAGCCCGAGCTCTGGCTCCTCACCCGGTGGTGACCCGCTTGCCTCGAACACATGTTCGGGTAAGGTGGTCGTCATGGGCGACCTGCGCTGGACCGCTCCCGCCCAGGGAGGGCTCTTCGAACTGAGCCGGCGCGTGCCCGGCCGGGGCGCCTATCGGGGCCTCACCTTCCACGAGATCGAGGCCAAGAGCATCCTGAACCGGGTCGACGCCCCCAACCTCCCGTTCGGCTGGACCATCAACCCGTACCGGGGATGCAGCCACGCCTGCGTCTACTGCTTCGCCCGGCCCACCCACGAATACCTGGGTCTCGGGATCGGCGAGGAGTTCGAGACGGAGATCGTGGTCAAGGTCAACGCGGTCGAGTTGACCCGGGCCGAGACCGCGCCGGGCCGCTGGGCCGGTGAGCACATCGCCATGGGCACCAACACCGACCCGTATCAGCCCGCCGAGGGCAAGTACCGGCTCACACGGGGAATCCTCGAGGTGCTGGCCGAGCGGGAAAACCCGTTCAGCATCCTCACCAAGTCGACGCTCGTACTGCGCGACCTCGATGTCATCGTCGAAGCCTCGCGGAATGCCGACGTCTCGGTCAGTTTCTCCATCGGCACGCTGGACCCGGACGTGTGGCGGGAGACCGAGCCGGGGACCCCACACCCGCAGCGACGTGTCGAGGCCATCGCCCGGTTCCACGAGGCAGGTGTCCGTACGGGGGTGCTGATCGCCCCGATCATCCCCGGCCTGTCGGATCACCCCGATCAGGTCGCCCGGGTCGAGGCGGCATGCCGTGATGCAGGCGTCGACTCGATATCGACGATCCGTCTCCATCTCCGACCGGGTGTCAAGCAGCACTTCATGGGCTGGCTGGGCGAGAACCACCCCGAGTTGGTGGCCCGGTACGAGGCGCTGTACCGCAACCGCGCGTATCTCCCCCGCGGCTCGTCAGGCCGCCGATCCGCCCCGAAGGTCGAGAAGAAGGCTCCCGCGGCGGTACAGCCCGCACTGCCCTTCGGTTGAGGTCAGGGCAGCACCACCACCGTGGTGCCGATGTCCGCCCACTCGTAGAGGAATGCGGCGTGGTGGTCGGCCTGACGGACACACCCCGCGCTCCGGTACTCGCCCAGGTCGTCCTCGCTCTGGAGCGGCCGGCCGTTGGCGTCCCGGGGAATGGCGTGGAAGCCGATCGCCAGCGACCTCCCCCGGGCGAACCGGACCATGTGCGCCATCGTGATCCCGTCGTGCCCGGCGTGGGCCGTCTCCGACTTGGAGAACACCTCGTAGGTCCCGGGTGAGGGCACGCCCTTGCGGCCCGAGACCGGGTAGGTGTCGACGACGGTGCCATCGGCGTCGATCAGCCAGACCCGCTGACCCGAGTTCGAGTACACGATGCGACGACCGAGTCCCGACCCGGGTGGCACCGGATGTTCCTCAGCGACCGGCACGCTGGTGGTGGTCGTCGCGGGGATCGTGGTCGTGGTCGGCGGCAGAGTCGTCGTTGTCGGGGGGACGGTCGTGGTCGTCGCCGCGGGGACGGCGGTCACCGGCGCGCCGGCGGGAGGCTCGGGTGCGGCAGCGAACGCCTGGCCCACGCCGCATGCGGCCAGGGCTATGAGGAGGATGGCGAGTTGGACACGCATATGAGTGACACGCATCCGGCCCGCTCCCGGTTGACGCGAACGGCCGGGCTCGCGGTGACCATGGCGAAAATGACGCGTCCGGAAGTCCTCAAGCTCTCAAGATCACGAGGGCCCCGGCCGATCCCAATTCTGTGGAGACGCCAGTCCTCCGACCGCATCACATTCGATCGAATCCGCGGGATCTGGAGGCGTTGGCAACGGTCTGGCGATGGGAGGGGATCGTGCAACGCCTGCTTCCTCGCGTGCTCGAGACGAACGACATCGAGACCCGGTTCCAGGCCGTGTACGACGTCCGCCCGTGGGTGCCCGTCCTCAGGGGATACGAGGCCTACGCCCGGTTCCCCGCGGCTCCCGAGGTCCCTACCGGCCTGTGGTTCCGCACCGCCGAGCACATGGGTCTCGGCCGCGAGCTCTCGCTGGCGGCCGGCCGGACCGCGCTCACGACCCTGCGGCGCATCCCCCGCACGGCCGTCCTCTTCGTGAACACCTTTCCCGAGGCGATGGCAGACCTGGTGGAGGCGATCGAGCCCGACTCACCGGGCCGTGTCGTGTTCGACGTGCCCGCCTACTCCTTCAACGGCTGCGACGTCGCCGGTCAGGTCGACTCGGTACGTCACGCCGGCGTGGGTGTCAGCTTCGACGGCGAGCCGCTCGACGATGACACCTTCGCCCACATCGTGGCATGCAAGGACCACCTGGACTTCGTCAAGATCGACGCCATAGACGGGACCGGCTCGGTGGAGGACGTCACCCGTCTCGCCGACTGGTGTCATCGCAACGGTGTCTTCCTGGTCGCCAAGAGGGTCGAGTCGACCAACCACCTCGAGCGGCTTCGCCAGGCAGGTGTCGACTGGGCCCAGGGCCACGCCCTCTCCCACGACGTCCCCATCTGAGCGGTCCTCACCCGCAAATCCGGATCACCCGTAGACTCGGATCATGAAGCGCATATTCATCCTCGCGCTGGTTGCCCTGGGCATCGCCGGCATCGTGATGGCGGCCCGGAGGGCCAACGAAGAGATCGACCAGAACTGGACCCCCACCCAGCCTTCGTGAAGATCGGGGTTCCCGCCGAGGGAGAGACCGCGAGCCGCGCGGCTCACTCCCTGGCAGCCCATCCTCTCGTCGAAGAACTGGTGATCGTCGGCCCGGCGACCTCCCGGTACTACCGGGTGGTCGACGACCCGAGCGGGTGTGACCTGCTCGTCGTGACCGGGCCGGACGCACCGGAGCGCCACGTCTCACACGGCATACCCATGGTGTGGGACGGCCCTGGACCGCGTCCCGGGGTCGTGGTGTGGGCGGCATCGCCCGTCGGGCTCGCCCTGGCAATGGCCGAGCGGGAAGATGATCCGACCCTGGTTGCAGCGGCCCATCCCGCGCTCGGTGCCCGCACGGGTGAGCGCCTCCGATTCCCGGACCCCGTGGGCCGGGTGGCCGTCTCGGAGCTCGAGGTGGGAGGCAGACGGCTTCACGCAGGTGGTGTCAACGGATCCGATGCCGCCGTCATGGTGCGGAGTCGTGAACGGTCGGTCGCCATCGTCGACGACGCCGGTTTCATGAGCGGCGTCACGCTGGCTGCGGGAATCGTCGTGGCCGACGGCACTCCCAAGCCGGTGTGGGAGGCAGCACTGGATTACATGAATGCCGTCACGCAGATGGGTCTGGTGATGGCCGAGAGCGCAGCGGTGGCCGGCTAGTCCCCGACTGCAGGCTCCACCACCGGAGTCTCCTCAGTGGGGATGTCCACATGGGCGGATCGCGGCGTGCTGCCGCCGTTACCGGCCCGATAGTCGGCCGGTGGATGGAGCACCGACGGCGGGGCCGCCGCGAACGGCGGGTTGAGGGTCTCCTCGAGCACCACGATCTCCAGACCGCCCACCACGTCGGACACGAGGTTGTAGACGATGGCTCCGGCGACGGTCATTCCCGTCATGGTCACCCACCATGCGACCGCACCGAAGATCAGCGCCCTGAGGAACTGCTCGGTGTTGGCGAAGGGCTGGGTGCCCTGCTCGATGAGCGTGATCTCGGTGAGGAACTCGGTGAGCTTGTCGGGGATGCCGGCCCGGTCGAGGACGGCCCAGAAGATCACCACGCCCAGGACCAGCGCCACGGCCAGGACGGCCCAAACCACGGACGAGACCTTGAGGGCTGTCCAAGGATCGATCTTGCGGACTATGCGTCTGACGCGGCGAACTGTTGCCACTGGGCTCCTGGGGGTTTCAGGGAAAGTCTACGAGAAGGAGACGAATAGGAAACGATTTGCCTGTTGCCGGAAGTTCCCGGCAACAGGCGTACCAAGTACCAAGTACCAAGTACCAGGTACGCCGCTCGAAGAGCGGCTATTAGCCCTCGCCGTTCTCCTCGACGAGCGTGGCGGCAGCCAACTCGTTGCCGTCACCCACGTCGATCACCTTGACGCCCGTGGCGTCCCGTCCCTGCCGGCTGATCGAGCCGACGGAGGTCCGGATGCCGACACCTGCGGTGGACACCAGGAAGACCTCGTCCTCGGGGGCGACCGCCAGGGCGGAAACCAGCCTGCCGCGCACCCGGGTCAGCTTGATGGCCTTGACACCCATGCCGCCCCTGCCCTGCTGGCGGAACTCGGTCATGGCGGTGCGCTTGCCATAGCCACCCGAGGTGAGCAACAGCACCTCGTCGCCCTCAACGTTGGAGACCGCTGCGACCACCTCGTCGCCTTCACGCAGCTTGATGCCCCGGACCCCCTGCGTGCCCCGGCCCATGCTGCGGAGATCTTTCTCGCGGAACCGGATGCCCATGCCGTCACGGGTGAAGATCAGGATGTCGTTCTCACCGTTGGTCGTGCGGACCGACACCAGCTCGTCGTCCTCGGCGAGCCTCATGGCCACCAGGGTCTGGTTCCTGGATTCGTACTCCTTGAACTCGGTCTTCTTCGCCTGACCCTTCCTGGTGACCATGACCAGGTAGCGGCTGGTCTCGTAGTCCCGGGTGTCAATCACGGCCTGGATGACTTCCTCGGGACCGAGCGGGAGGACTGCCTGGGCGAGGACGCCCTTGGCGGTCCGGTCCTTGCGCGGGATGGCGTGCGCCTTGATCCGGTGCACGAGGCCCTTGTTGGTGAAGAACAGCAGGTAGGCGTGGGCCGTGGTGTTGATCAGGTGCCGCACCACGTCCTCCTCGGGCACCTCGGCCGCCTTCACCCCGCGACCGCCCCGGGACTGGGTGCGGTAGGTGGAGGCCGGAACGGACTTGATGTAGCCCGCCGAGGTGACGGTCACGATGATCTCGTCGTCGGCGATCAGGTCCTCGATGCGGAGGTCACCGTCGTCGGGGATGATCCGGGTGCGACGCTCGTCGCCGAACTTCTCCTTGATCTCGGAGAGCTCGTCCTTGATGATCTGCCAGCGGCGCTTGGGATCGGCGAGGATCGCCTCCAGCTCGGCGATGCGCTCGTGGAGCTCCGCCAGTTCCGCCCGCAGCTTGTCCACCTCGAGGGCGGTGAGCCGGCGCAGCGGCATGTCGAGGATGGCGTTGGCCTGGATCTCGGAGAGCTCGAAGCGGGCGATGAGGTTCTCGCGGGCCTCGCTGGTGTCGGCCGACCCGCGGATGATTGCCACGACCTCGTCGATGTTGTCGACGGCGATGATGAGGCCTTCGAGGATGTGGGCCCGGGCCTTGGCCTGATCGAGCCGGAACTGCGTCCGTCGCTCGATGACTTCCATCTGGTGGTCGAGGTAATAGCCGACCATCTCGGCGATGTTCAGGGTGCGGGGAACCCCGTCGACCAGGGCCACCATGTTGTAGGAGAAGCTCTCCTGCAACGGCGTGTTCTTGTAGAGCTGGTTCAGGACCACCTGCGGCACGGCCTCCTTTCGGAGGTAGATGGCGAGACGGGTGCCGACCCGGTCGGAGGACTCGTTACGGACCTCGGAGATCCCGGTGATCTTCTTCTCCTCCACCAGCTCCTTGATTCGGGAGATGATCCGCTCGATCGACACCTGGTACGGCAGTTCGGTGGCGATGATCGCCGTCCGGCCCTTCGCGGGCTCCTCGATGTCGCAGACGGCGCGGACCTTCACGGACCCGCGGCCGGTGGTCAGCGCCTCACGGGCGCCGGCCGTACCGAGCAGGAAACCCCCTGTCGGGAAGTCCGGGCCCTTGACGAACTGGAGCAGATCCTCGGCGGTGGCGTCGGGGTTGTCGATGACGTGGATGGCGGCGTCGATGACCTCGGTGAGGTTGTGTGGCGGGATGTTGGTCGCCATGCCGACGGCGATCCCCTGCGACCCGTTGACGAGGAGGTTGGGGAACCGGGACGGGAGGACCGACGGCTCCTGCTGCTCGCCGTTGTAGTTGTCGACGAAATCGACCGTGTTCTCGTCGATCCCCTCGAGCAGGTGGGTGCTGAGACGGGTGAGGCGACACTCGGTGTACCGGGCGGCGCCGGGCGGGTCGTCGATGCTCCCGAAGTTCCCCTGCGGGTCGATGAGCAGGTAGCGCATCGAGAAGTCCTGACCCATCCGGACCAGGGCGTCGTAGATCGCCTGGTCACCGTGCGGGTGGTAGTTGCCCATCACGTCGCCGACGACCTTGGCGCACTTGCGGTGCGGCCCGGTCGGGCCCATGTTGGACTCCGACATCGAGTAGATGATCCGGCGCTGGACCGGCTTGAGACCGTCCCGGACGTCCGGAAGGGCGCGGGAGACGATCACCGACATGGCGTAGTCGATGAACGACGCCTCCATCTCGGAGCTGATCTCTATCTCTGGGAGTTCGGGGCGGATCTCGTTGGTCATTGGGGCCTAGATGTCGAGGAACCGGATGTCGCCGGCGTTCTCCTGGATGAAGGTCTTGCGGGAGGCGACGTCGTCGCCCATCAGGGTGCTGAAGACCTCTTCGGCGCGGGCGGCGTCCTCCATCTGCACCTGGATCAGGACCCGGGTCTCCGGGTCCATCGTGGTCTCGCGGAGCTCGGCGGCGTTCATCTCGCCGAGACCCTTGAACCGGGTCGGCTTCGCCTTGGGGTGCTCCTTCTGGAACTCCGCCAACTCGGCGTCGTCCTTCAGGTAGTGCACCTTGGAGCCCACCTTCACCCGGTAGAGGGGCGGCTGGGCGATGTACACGAAACCGGCCTCGATGAGGGGGCGCATGTGACGGAAGAACAGGGTCAGCAGCAGCGTGCGGATGTGGGCGCCGTCGACGTCGGCGTCGGCGAGGAGGATCACCTTGTGATACCGGGCCTTGGTGATGTCAAAGTCGTCACCGATGCCGGTGCCCATCGCCGTGATGATGTCCTGCACCTCGGTGTTCTGGAGTGCCTTGGCCAGACGGGCCTTCTCCACGTTGAGGATCTTGCCCCGGATGGGGAGAATCGCCTGCGTGGCCGAGTCCCGGGCCGCCTTGGCGGGGCCGGCGGCGGACTTGCCCTCGACGATGAACAGCTCGGACTCGCCGGGGTCGCGGCTCGAGCAGTCGGCCAGCTTGTCGGGCAGGCCGCCCGACTCGAGACCGGACTTGCGCCGGGTCAGCTCACGGGCCTTGCGGGCCGCCTCGCGGGCCCGGGCGGCGCTGATGCTCTTCTCGACGATGCGCCGGGCCTCGGGCGAGTAGCGCTCCAGCCACTCGGGGAGACGGCGGTTGAGCGCCCGCTCCACGAAGGAGCGGATCTCGGTGTTGCCCAGCTTGGTCTTGGTCTGGCCCTCGAACTGGGGCTCGCGCACCCGGACGGAGACGACGGCGGTGAGACCCTCACGGACGTCCTCGCCGGTGAGGTTCTCGTCCTTCTCCTTCAGGAGGTTCTTGGCCCTGGCGAAGTCGTTGATCGCCTTGGTGAGGGCCTTGCGGAAGCCCTCCTCGTGGGTGCCGCCCTCGTGGGTGTTGATGTTGTTGGCGAAGGAGAGGACCACCTCGTTGTAGGTGCTCGTCCACTGCATCGCCAGGTCGAGCTCGGCATCCTCGCCGACCTCGGAGATGTCGATGATGTGCGGGTGCAGCGGCTCCCGCTTGGTGTTGAGGTGGTTGACGAAGTCGACGAGGCCGCCCTTGTAGTGGAAGACCTCCTCGACCACCGGGTCGCGACGCTCGTCGCGCAGCGTGATCTCCAGCCCGCGGGTGAGGAAGGCGGTCTCCCGGAGGCGGGAGGCGATGACGTCGAAGTCGAATTCGACGGTCTCGGCGAAGATCTCCGGGTCGGGCCAGAAGCGGATGGTCGTGCCTGTCTTCTTGACCGGGCGACCCTTTGCGGGCTCCTTGGTCTTGGGCTTGCCCCGCTCGAACTCCTGGTTCCAGATGAAGCCATCCCGACGCACCTCGGCCTCGAGCCGGGTGGAGAGGGCGTTGACGACGGAGACACCGACGCCGTGGAGGCCACCGGACACCGTGTACGCGCCCTGCTCGAACTTGCCACCGGCGTGCAGCGTCGTGAGGACCGTGGTCAGCGCGGACTGACGGGTCTTGTCGTGACGGCCGACGGGGATGCCGCGGCCGTTGTCGACGACCTCCACGCCGCCGTCGGCGAGGAGGGTCACTGTGATCTTGTCGCAGACACCGGCCATGGCCTCGTCCACGGAGTTGTCGACGACCTCCCACACGAGGTGGTGGAGGCCACGGGGGCCGGTCGACCCGATGTACATCCCGGGTCGGCGACGTACGGCCTCGAGACCCTCGAGGACCGTGATGTCGCTCGCCTGATATGAATCGCGGGTAGCGGTCAAGCTGTTCCTCTGTCGCTCGGGTTCGAGGCGGTGAAGGGCCCCGAGCACGACGAAACCCGCATTGGAGCGGTGACTTTCACGAATGTCATTCTACCTGTCCCGCCTCGCCAAATCGAAACTCATACGCCCCGTCACCAGGCTCAACGCCGTGGCGGGACGACTTCTATCTCGGTGATCACACCTTCTCCAAAGCGCCCGGCCAGGGTCGTCAGCAGCTTGGTCTTGCCGTATCTGAGGAACGCCACCTGTGAGGGGGTGGTCGCCTCCACCACCAGGGTCCGGCCCCGGACCACGACGGGCTTGGAGTTCCCTTTCCATGGCGTCCCGGCGAGGGTGTCCCACTCGTCGATGATCGCCGACATCACCCTCGGGTCGGGCAGACCGAGCCGCCCGAACACCTTCTCCAGACCCTCCGCCAGGGGCTCGAGATCGCTCACGAGACGCTGCCTCCCCCCACCTGCCACACACGTCCGCGCACCGGGACGTCCTCGGGACGCGCCGACGTGATCAGGGTCTGTGTTCCCTCCGGAAGGGATCGCGCCAGTTCCACCGCCCGATCGGGGTCGAGCTCGGAGAACACGTCGTCGAGGAGGAGGACGGGCATCTCGGAGATCAGGTCGGCGACCGCCCGATGGGAGGCGAGTTTCACGGCGAGGGCGATTGTTCGCTGCTCGCCCTGGCTCGCCCGGGTCCGGGCGTCCTGTCCGTCCAGGGAGAACCCGGGCTCGTCGCGATGGGGACCGACCGTGGTCACCCTTCTCTCGTAATCGACGCGACGCGCCGCGACAAGGGCCTCGGCCAGCCGGTCGGCGTACTCACCTGCCGACAGCGTCTCGAACTGCCCGTCCGTCCATGACGGGCGATAGGTGAGACCGGCCGTCCCGTCGCCGGCGATCGAGCGGTAGGAGTCCTCGAGCAGGGACGCCAGGAGGTCGATGGCTCGAGCGCGCCTGGCCAGGACCTTGCCGCCGGCCTGGGCGAGCCTGGAGTCCCAGACACCGAGCGTGACGGGGTCGGTGTCGCCGCTGCGGAGGAAGGCGTTTCGCTGCCGGAGGGCGCGCTCGTATTCGCGCTGGTCGAGATGGGCGGCCGGCCAGAGCTGCACCGAAAGGTCGTCGAGGAGATCACGCCGCTCGGAAGGGCCCCTCTTGACGAGATCGAGGTCCTCGGGAAGGAAGGACACGACCCGGATCACACCGAGGAGGTCGGTGGTCCTGGCCAGACGCGTCTTGTCGACCTGGACCCTCCGGCTCCCGGTGACCGGGACTTCCATCTCGATGGTCCGGGTGCGCTCCCCGGAGACGATGCCGGACCTGATCACGGCAGCCGCAGCCCCCTCCGCCACCAGGTCCTGGTCGGGTGCCCTGCGAAACGACCGGAGCGTGGAGAGATAGCTGACAGCCTCGAGGAGGTTCGTCTTGCCGGCCCCGTTGCCGCCGATGAGCAGGTTCACCCCCGGGTCGGGGTGCCAATCCAGGCTGGGATAGGACCGGTAGTCGAGGAGAGAGAGCCAGTCGACCTTCACACCCGTACGGGCATGAGAAGGTAGAGGAACTCGGAGTCGTCGCCGTTGTCGATGATCGAGGCCTTGAACCCGTCTATCAGCCGGATCCGGACCTTGTCCCCGGTCAGGACCGACACGCCGTCCTGGAGATAACGCGGGTTGAAGGCGATCGTGACCTCCTCCTCGGCGCCGTTGAACTGGCCGCCGAGGTGCTCGGTCTCACCACCGACGTCCTGTCGGCTCACGGACACCTCGACCCCGCCCTCCGTGACCTTGAAGCGCACGGGGATGTGATCCTCGGCGACGAGGGTGACACGACCGAGCGCCTCGAGCAGCTCTTCCTTGTCGACGACCACCTGGTTCGGGTACGAATCGGGGAGGACCGACTCGTACTTGGGAAAGTTGCCGTCGATGAGCCGCAGACGCATTCGCCCTCGATCGGAGGAGAAGACCGCCTCGCGCTCACGCATCTGGACCTTCATCGTCGACGAGCCGATCGACCGCGGCAGCTCACGGAGCCCGCGCGCCGGCACCAGGCCGCTGCCGTCGATCTGGACACCCGGGAGCTCGCGCTTGGCCAGGCGGTAGGAGTCCGTGGCCACCATTCTCAGGCCCTGATCGGAGGAGTCGAACAACACACCGGTGAGGATCGGACGGGCACTGTCCATCGAGGCCGCCACGGTCACCTGGTTGATCGCCTCGGTGAACATCTCCCCGTCGATCTCCACGCCCTCGTCGGTGGTCTCCGGCTGGAGCGGGAACTCCTCGACGTTGAGCGGCCGCAGGCTGAAGCGCGGCCCGTTGCCCTGGATCTCGACCTCGGTACCGGTGGCGCCGAGTGTCACCATGCCGGCCGGCATCTTGCGCACGGCCTCCGAGAGGAGTCGGCCCGGCACGACGGTCTGACCCTCTTCCAGGGCCTCGACCTCCATCTCGGTCTGGATCGTGATCTCCTCGTCGGTGCCCGTCACCCGGAGCCTCGAGCCCGAAACCTCACACAGGAGTCCCTGAAGAACGGGGCGAGCGGTGCGTGAGGCAACCGCACGGTTGGCACGGGCGAGGACGTCAGCGAGGTCGTCCCGCTGGGCTCGGATTCTCACAGGTGTTGTTCCCTTCTTTCTCTTCTGTCTTTCAATTTCGAAGATTATTAGTCGTGGTAGGGGCTGGGGAAATGTGGATAGCGGGGCCGGGAGCCAGTCACCTGCGGGGTTTTCGCCTGTGGAGACCCGTGTTCACAAGACGCGCCGTCTGTGCACCCGTCCTTGGACAACTTTTCACCCTGTGGAAAGCCCACCACCTTTCCTCAGGTCCTGTGTGAGTTGATTGACACGGTCGAAGACGGCGCGATCGGAGCGCAGGATCCGCTTCACCTTCTCCACGGAGTGGAGGACGGTGGTGTGGTCGCGGTTGAACTTCTCTCCGATCTTGGGAAGAGACAGGTCGGTGAGCTCCCGGCACAGGTACATGGCGATCTGACGGGCCAGCACCAGTGGCTGGCGCCGGCTCGAGGAGACGAGGTCATCGGTGATGAACCCGTAGGCCTGGGCCGTGGTCCGGATGATGATGTCGGCGCTGAGCGGGGTGGGCTCGTCGCTGGGCATCATGTCCTGCAGGACCCGCATCGCCGTGTCCAGGTCGATGTCCCGACGGTTGAGCGCCGACCAGGCCGTGACCCGGGTCAGTGCGCCCTCCAGTTCCCGGATGTTGTCCGAGACGAGGGTGGCGATGTACTCGAGGACGTCGGGTGGCACCGGCCGCGGTGCGAACTCGGCGTTTCGCTTGAGGATGGCGATACGCGTCTCCACGTCGGGCGGCTGGATGTCCGTGAGCAGACCCCACTCGAACCGGCTCCGTAGCCGGTCCTCGAGCGAGGACAGGTTTCGGGGATGACGGTCGGAGCTGATCACCATCTGCTTGCCGGCCATGTAGAGCGAGTTGAACGTGTGGAAGAACTCCTCGAGGGTCTCTTCTTTGCCCTCGAAGAACTGGACGTCGTCGAGCAACAGGATGTCCACTCCCCGGTACCGGTGCTTGAAGTCGTCCGGCCTCTTGCGGCGGATGCTGTCGATGAAGTCGTTGAGGAACTGCTCCGACGTCACGTAGCGGACTACCAGGTTGGGGTACATCTCGAGCGCCTGATGGCCCACCGCGTTGAGGAGGTGGGTCTTGCCCAGACCGGCACCGCCGTAGATGAAGAGCGGGTTGTAGTGGGCGCCGGGTTGCTCGGCGACCGCCATGGCCGCCGCCCAGGCGAACCGGTTGGACTGACCGACGACGAAGCTCTCGAACTTGTAGCGGGGGATGAGGCTCGTTTCCTTGGCCGCAACTTCCCCGGGGGTCGGTGCCGGCTCCGGAACGGGCGCCGGTGGTGTCTCGGCCAGGACCTCGCCAATCTCGGCGGGCGTGGCCACCCGGAACTCGGGAAGGCCGTCGGATCCGAACGCCGTGCGATAGGCGTGGGCGATCAGGTCGCCGTGCTTGTCCTTCACCCAGCGGAGATGGAACTCGCTCGGGGCCACGATGACGAGCTGCTCGTCTTCGTAGTCGGGCCTGAGACGGGACAGCCACGTCTCCCAGTTGCTCTTGGAGACTGCCGTTCGCAGGGACTCCCGGAACGAAATCCAACTGTCAGTGGTCTGGGCCGTCTGTTGCGTCACGCCTCTCCTTCGTCGGGCCGGGGGGAGTTGTCCACAGAAAGTTCCACACCTGTGGAAACACGGGACGCACCCCACCCGGGGAAATCTTCATTTTCAGGGCCGGGTTGTCGCCGCCTTCTCGCGGCAGGGAAGTAGCGGCCGCACCCAGTCGCCGGGTCGAGCGAGTATCGGATCGCCCATGACGCTCGTCAAGAACGCGAGAATCGATGCTGTGGATTACCGGAGGCCACCCTGTCCACAGATGAATCCCCAGGTCACACGCTCTTTTTCCAGGTTCAACCAGGGCTCCGCGAAGCCCTCGGACCCCCGGATTGGCCCTCGAGGACTTTTCGCGAACTCCGCGAATTTTCGCGACATGGGCCTCCCCGGGCCGTCACGAGACGAGCTCTGAGACGACCGCACGTGTGTCGGCGACCTGGAACGCTTTGACATAGATTTTCCGGCACCCGTAACCTGCAGTGTTCCCGTTTCCGGACCGATTCTTCTTTCTCATGAAACGCACCTATCAACCCAAAGTGCGGCGTCGCAAGCGACGTCACGGCTTCCGTCATCGCATGCGCACGCGTGCGGGCCGCGCCATCCTCAAGGCTCGGCGTGACAAGGGCCGAAAGCGTCTCGCGGCCTGAGTCCCTCCGCACCCCGAAGGACTTCCGTAGAGTTCTTGGCGCAGGGACGAGACGACGCAGTGGCGGCATCGTGCTGGTCAGCGCGCCAGGACAGCCGGGCCCGCCCCGCGTCGGTCTGGTCGTGCCCCGCTCTGTCGGAAAGGCCGTGGTCCGGAACCGCATCAAACGGCGTCTCCGGCACGCGGCGACTCAGACGGCCCTGGAACCAGGAGTCGATTACGTGATCATCGCCAACCGCAAAGTCGAGGAAGCCACGTTCCCCGAGATCGTGGGATGGCTGAACCGGGCCCTGGAGGCCCCGTGATCACGTTCCTGGCCTCCATCCCGCGGCGGCTTCTCGCCGGTCTCATCAAGATTTACCAGAAACTGGTAAGCCCCAACCTGGGTCCAAACTGCCGGTTCCAGCCGACCTGCTCTCAATACGCACTCGAGGCGGTGCAGAAGCATGGTGCGCTCCGCGGGTCGTGGCTGGCGGCGAAGCGGATCGGCAAATGCCATCCGTTGCACCCTGGGGGCTATGACCCCGTACCCGAGCATTGGAGCAATGTCTGATGGGCCAGATCTTCGACGCCCTGAAAGAGATCCTGGGAACCATCCTGGTCTTCTTCCACGATCTGTTCTCCTTCCTGGATCTGGGTGGCGCCGCCGGTATGGCGATCATCGGTCTGACCATCCTGATCAACCTGTTGGTCTTCCCGCTCACCCTCAAGCAGACCCGGGCCACCCGGGCGTTCCAGGAGATCCAACCCAAGGTCCGCAAGCTCCAGGCCGAGTTCAAGGACGACCCGCAGGAGTTGCAAAAGCGACTCATGGAGGTGCAGCGCGAGGCCGGCGCCACGCCGGGTGGCTGCTTGCTCCCCATGTTGGTCCAGATGCCGATCTGGTTTGCCCTGTTCCAACTGCTTCGGGCTCCCCTGGACTACATCGACAACGACTCCGGTTTCGCCGAGGCCATCCAGAGCGGTGCCACCTTCCTCGGGATGCATCTCCCGGTCGCGCCGTCGGGGGCCATGGAGGCCGGCGTCATGGCGGCCCTCCCCTATCTGATCATCATCGCCGTCATGGTCGCCACGCAGTACGTGCAGCAGTGGCACGCCACCTACGGTCAGGTCAAGCCGAACCAGCAGGGTGCTGCGGCCCAGCAGGCAATCACCAAGATCCTGCCGTTGTTCATCGGCTTCATCTCATGGAATCTTCCGGCTGGTCTCATCATCTACTGGAGCACCGCCAACCTCTTCCGTCTGGGTCAGCAGGCCTTGATCTTCAAGATCGATGGTCGTCCATCGACACCCCAGGAGGAGGAAGAGGTGGAGAAGACTCCCAAGACCACCGGCGAGAAGAAGCAGCAGCAGGGTGCGGCAAACCGTCGTCGCCGCAGAAGGAGGAGTTGACGTGGAGAACGTCGAGATCGAGGTCAGGGCCCGCACGGTCGATCTGGCCATCGAGGCTGCGATGCAGGAGCTGGGTATCGACGATCCCAAGCGTCTCGAGGTAGAGGTCATCACCGAGCCGACCAAGGGTTTCCTCGGGATTGGCGCCCAGGACGCAGTGGTTCGAATCAAGCCCCGTCCCGCTTCCAGGGAGCGCCGGCGTCGTCGTGGACGCAAGCCGGGCAATGGTCAGGAGCAGAAACGACCGCAGGGCAGACACGAATCGGGTAAGAATGGGGGCCGTAGCGGGCGCCCCGCCCGTAATGACGGTCGTCAGGCCCGCGCCGAGGACCGGAGACAACCCGAGAAGAAGGAAAAGACCGTGCCCGACGACCGCCCCGTCCTCCCCGTAGAGGAGCAGGCCAAGATCGCCCGCGAGTTCCTCGAAGGTCTCGTCGAGGCGTACGGTCTCGAGGGCGAGGTCACGACCCGTATCGAGGACGATGTCATCATCGCCGATGTCTCCGGTGACCAGACCGAGGCCCTGGTAGGTGTCCGGGGCAGTGTCCGGGCTGCGATCCATGAGATCACCCGCACCGTCCTGCAACGTCATGGTCAGGATTCGGCCCGTCTCCGTCTCGACATCGCCGGTTATGCGGAGCGTCGTCGTCAGGCCCTCACCATCTACGCGGAGCAGTTGATCGAGCAACTCCTCGAGGAGGGTGGCGAGATCATGCTCGAGCCGATGAGCCCTGCCGATCGCAAGGTGATCCACGACGTGGCCGCCGCTCACGACGGTGTCACCTCCTATTCCGAGGGCGAGCCACCCCGTCGTTACGTGGTGCTCTCCAAGGTGGAGGATGGTTCCGGGAGCGACTCCGAGGACGCCGTCTCCAACGACGAAGAGGAGTAGTCCGGTTTCACGTGAAACCCCGATGTGGGTCGGAGTGGCCGAAGAACTCGGTCACCCACTCACTCCGGATCGGGACGCACTTCTCCATCAATTCCACGACTGGCTGCTCACCGAGGCACTTGCCGCCGGTGGCATCGGACCCCGTGAGACCGATCGGATCCAGGATCGGCACATCGCCGATTCGCTGATCTACGCCAAGTTCTTCGCAGTACCCCCGATCCTGTGGGATCTGGGCTCCGGTGTGGGTCTTCCCGGGATCCCGTTGGCGATCATGTTCCCCGAGACCGAGCATGTGCTGATCGACCGCTCCGGTCGTCGTGTCAACCTGATGAAGCGGGCGATTCGGGTGCTCGGTCTGGACAACGTCACCGTACGTCAGGAGGAGATCGCCCGTCTCCAGGGGCCGGTGCCGGTGGTGGTTTCCAGGGCCTCACTCCCACCCGAGCAATTGAGAACACATCTGGAACGGTTCCTCGAACCAGGTGGCGTGGCCGTGATCGGTGGCTCCTGGGTCGCACCACCGGTGCATGACGGGTGGATCACCGAAGAAGTTGTGCTGAGATCACTTGACCGGAGGGTCTGGCTTCTTATCATGCGCCGGCAATGAGTGGCACCACCGTCGTCGCCTTGGCGAATCAGAAGGGTGGGGTGGGCAAGTCGACGACCGCCGTCAATCTGGCCGCCTCCCTGGCCCTGGCCGGTCACCGTATCCTCCTCATCGATCTCGACCCTCAGGGGAACGCAACCAGTGGTCTGGGTGTGGAGCGGGGCAGTATCGAGACCTCGATCTACGACGTGCTTCTCAAGGAGTCCAGTCTCGAGGACGCCGTCGAGCCCACTTCGGTGCGGAATCTGTTCGTGGTGCCGGCCACCATCGATCTCGCCGGCGCCGAGATCGAGCTGGTCTCGGTTCTTTCACGTGAAACACGTCTCAAGACGGCGATCGGCTCCACCGGGGACGAGTACGACTTTGTGTTCATCGACTGCCCGCCTTCCCTGGGACTCCTCACCGTGAATGCCCTCACCGCCGCCGATGAGGTGATCATCCCCATCCAGTGCGAGTACTACGCGTTGGAGGGTCTGAGCCAACTGCTCCGCAACATCCAACTGGTCACCGGCAGTCTCAACCCGGAGTTGAAGGTCGGTGGTGTCGTCCTCACCATGTATGACGGCCGAACCAAGCTGTCCAAGGATGTGGCCCAGCAGGTCCGTGACTATTTCGGAGAAGTCGCCTACAAGACCGTGATTCCACGCTCGGTCCGTCTCTCCGAGGCTCCGTCTTACGGCGAACCCATCGAGGCCTTCGACCCCATGAGCCGGGGAGCAATCGCATACCGGCATCTGGGGCGGGAGTTCCTGGAGCGTCACACCGCAGAGGAGTAGAGCATGACGGCACGCAAGAGTGGTCTGGGTCGTGGTCTGGAGTCCCTGATCCCGGTCGAAGGTCCCCAGACCGGCACACCCGACTTCGCCCAGATCCCGATCGAGTCGATCAAACCCAACCCGAGCCAACCTCGACGACAGTTCGATGAGAGCGCTATCGAGGAGTTGGCGGCGTCGATCGCCGCGGTCGGTGTTCTCCAACCACTGGTGGTGACACCGGACGAGGGGGAGTACGTCCTGATCGCCGGGGAGCGTCGCTGGCGGGCCGCCAAGAAGGCCGGTCTGACCACTGTCCCCGCCGTGATCCGGGGATCCTCCCCCTCCTCGAGTCTGGTCGAGGCTTTGGTGGAGAACCTCCAGCGTCAGGATCTGAGCCCCCTGGAGGAGGCGCACGCCTTCCGCCAACTCATGGAAGATTTTGGAATGTCACAGGAGGAGGTCGCCAAGAAGGTCGGAAAGTCCCGGCCCGCGGTGTCCAACACCATCAGGCTCCTCCAGTTGCCCGGCCCCATCCAGAGCATGGTCGATTCCGGGAAGCTCTCCGCCGGTCATGCCCGGGCCCTCGTCGGTCTCGAGGATGGCCGCTACGCGCTGTACCTGGCCGAACGGGCGATCAATGAGGGGTGGAGCGTCCGTCAGATGGAGGACGCGGTCAAGTCCCGCAGGGAGATAGAGATACCCGGGAACAACGCCCCCGGTGTTCGTGAGATCCGCCCCGTGCAGATCATCGAGTTGGAGCGTCGTCTCGCCGACCACCTCGGGGCCCGGGTGAAGATCAACTACCGCAACGAGAAGGGCAAGGTCGAGATCCGGTTCGGATCGGTGGAGGAACTGGAGCGGATCTACCGACTCATGGCCTAGTGGCGATGGACCGGAGGAAGACCTCCAGGCCCCGCACCGTCTGACGCCCGAGCTCCTCGGTCATCGGCGACCGCGCGATCACTGCGGCCGGCGCCCTCGTCTCCCGGAGGATCGGCGCCGAGCGACCCTCGACCACACCCCCGACTATCGACGCCAGCGCCATGGCCAGTTCCTGTCCGGCCTCGGACCTGGCGTGCTCGGTGGCGAAGTAGAAGACGCCGTCCTCCGAGCTCTCCTGGAAGGACACGATGACGTCGGCGCCCTGCTGGTTGGCCCGACCGGCGCGGACCCGTTCCGGCGGGGCCGAATCCTCGGCCCGTGACAGCACGGGTATCCCGCCGGCGCGCTGGATCTCCTCGGCAGCGGCGGTCGCGGCCGCCCAGGCCCGGTCCATCTCGTCGGGGCTGCGGCATCCCACATCCAGATACACCCGGGTTCCGGCGAGCGTGTGGGGGAGCGATCGGAGCCACTCCCGCTCCCTGATCTGCTGACGACCCGCGCCCGGTTGGCCGCGGGTCACCAGCCTCAATTCGGTGAGGACCTCAGGACCGACTCTTCCATCTTCTGCCAGGCCACGGTTGTGCTGGAACTCGATGACGGCCTGCTCGGTGCGGCCCCCGAAGATGCCGTCCACCTTCCCGCAGTCGAACCCCATCGAGGAGAGATGGGCCTGCAGTTGGGCGACGTCCTCGCCGCGCAGCATGGGTCGGCGGAGCATGAGGAGACGATCGCCCAACCGGTAGCCGGCTTCGTAGAGCGTGCGCCAGGTCTCCGGCCCGACTATCCCGTCGGCCTCGAGTCCCCGCGCCCTCTGAAACGCGACAACGGCCTCCCGCGTGGGCTCGCCGAAAGTGCCCCTCGGGTCGGGGGTGGAGTCGAACCCCAGCGCGGCGAGACGCTCCTGGATGTCTCGGATGGGGGTGCCGACGTCACCGAGTCGGTACAGCCGCATCCCGCAACTGTACGACGGCTCGGTTCCCCAACCGAAGGCGGGGAGAGCCGGTCAGTTCAGGAACTCGGCGAGCTCCGCCATGAGACGGTGCTTGGGAGCGGCGCCGACGATGCGCTTCTTCTCCACACCGTCCTGGAAGAGGATCAGCGTGGGGATGCTCATCACGTCGTTGGCCGCAGCCGACTGCGGGTTGTGATCGACGTTGAGCTTGGCGATGGTGATGGAATCCTGCTCCGAGGCGATCTCCTCGAGCACCGGGGCGATCACCTTGCAGGGGCCGCACCACTCGGCCCAGAAATCGACGAGCACGGGCTTGTCGGCCCGGATCGCCTGATCGAAGTTGGCGTCTTCCAGAGTGACGATGTCTGCCATTCCTACTCCTTGTCCTGTTCGAAATCCTTCAAGCGACTACGCCGACGCTGCTGTCGTCTCCCGCGCCGCCAGCCAGCGCTCGGCGTCGATCGCCGCCATGCAACCGGTTCCTGCTGCGGTCACTGCCTGACGATAAACGTGGTCGGCGACATCTCCGGCGGCGAACACACCATCGACCGAGGTGCGGGTGCCGTCGTTGACCACGATGTAGCCGTTGGGATCGAGCTCGACCTGACCGGTGAACAGATCGGTGACGGGCTTGTGACCGATGGCGACGAAGACGCCGTCGGTCGCCAGCTTGGAGACCTCACCGGTGACGGTGTCCTGGAGCACCACGCCGGTCACCGCGCTGTTCTCGCCCTCGATCTCGGTGACGACGGCGTTCCAGCGCACCTCGATCTTCGGGTGCTCGAGAACCCGGGTCGCCATGATCTTCGACGCCCGGAACTCGTCACGACGATGGACCACGATGACCTTGGATGCGAACTTGGTGAGGAACAGGGCCTCCTCCATGGCGGTGTCACCACCACCGACGACCACGAGGGTGCGATCGCGGAAGAAGAAGCCGTCACAGGTGGCACACGCCGACACGCCGCGACCCATGTACTCCTGCTCGCCCGGCACACCGAGCCATTTGGCCACCGCTCCGGTGGCGATGATCACCGCGTCGGCGGTGTGCTCGTTGGAGCCGGCCTTCACCTTGAAGGGCCGAGCGCCGAAGTCGACTTCGGTGACGTCGGTCTGGACGAGTCGGGCGCCGAAGCGCTCGGCCTGCTCGCGGAACTTCCCCATCAACTCGGGACCGAGGATCCCGTCGGGGAACCCCGGGTAGTTCTCGACGTCGGTGGTCAGCATCAGCTGGCCCCCCGCCGAGAAGCCCTCGTAGACGAGGGGCTCGAGGTCGGCGCGCGCCGCGTAGAGAGCTGCGGTGAGACCGGCCGGCCCCGACCCGATGATGATCAAACGTTCGTGTGTCATTTCTCCCTGGACCTGGTGAACCACATGAATCCGCCTGCGCCCAGAAGCACGGCTCCGAGGACTCCATACGCACCGGCAGTGGTGAGCGGGATCTCCAACGCGCCGAACAGCGTCCAGACGAGGAATATCACTGTTGCGAACGCCAGAGTGGCCACCAGGATTCCCAGACCGGAGGTCCGGATGACCCGGGCGACCCGGTCCACCGTCACTGCCCGGATTCGCTTCGCCAGCGTTTCCAGGAAATCGGCGAACTGGACGGCGTATTGGCGCATCGGTTGGTCAGCGTAGCGGCCGCCGTGCCCCGTCACTCAGAGGCAACGACCTCGCAGGTCCCGGGATCGACGAATGTGATCGTGGTGTCGGGGCCAACCTCTTCACCGTCGGGCTTCCACGCCTGGTAATCGGTGTCCCCGACCGTCACCGTGGCGAAGGGAGTCAGCCCTTCGAGCTCGTCCCGCGCCGGGCAGTCGACCAGGGGAGCCGTAAGCGGGGTGAAACCTCCGGTGCGGAGGGTCTCGGCGGAACGACGCAGCATGGCCGTGAGATCGGGAGGTATCGAGATCGGGTCGGCCTCCTGGCCGCCACCATTGGAGTACTGATGCGTCTCCGGCTGCTCGACGGCACCTCCACGGAAGTCCTCCGTGGATCGATCGTCCCCGTCCTCGGCGGCGACGACCGTGGTGGCTGATCCCTCGTCCGCGGATAGAGCGAAGAGGGCGTCGGCGTCTCCGTCTCCCGAAGCTCCGTCGAGCATCGCGACCCCGCCCACGACCACCGCGAGGACGGCCACCGCGCCGACGAGCCTGTGTCGCCACGGCACCGGGGCGGGCTCGGGCGCGGGAGCAGCGGAGCGGATCTCGGACCACACGGCGCGCCGCAGGTCCGACCGCTCGGTCTCGCTCATCGAGATGGGGTCGAGGGAACCAAGGGCTTCGCGAACCCTGGCTTCCATCTCTTCCCGGTCATGACTCCGCATGTCTGCCCCTTAGATGCTCCCTGTCACCCGTTTGGTTCCCCGAGTCTCTCCGCAAGCATCCGCCGTCCCCTGAAGAGACGCGACTTCACCGTCCCTACCGGCACGCCGAGGGCCTGGGCGACCTCGGGAAGACTCATCCCCTCCATGTCCGCCAGGATCACGGCCGCCCGGTACTCCTTGGGCAGGGACGCCAGGGCCTCCTCGATCTCCTTCCGGTGCGCCGACGCCTCCACTGCCTCCGTGGCGAACGGGTCGGCCTGGTCGAAGTGCTCGGGGAGGCTGTCCGCCGGCTTTCGCTTGTTGCGTCGCAGGTGGTCGTAGCAGTTGTTCACGGCGATCCGGTACAGCCAGGTCCCCACCGCCGAGTTCCCCTTGAACTGGTGGGCCTTGCGGAACGCGGTGATGAACGTCTCCTGGGTGACGTCGAGGGCCGCCTCCCGGTCGGCGAGCATGCGCATGCACACCGCGAAGATGCGGTCCTCGTGCGTCTTCATCACCCGGGTGAACGCATCGTGGTCACCCTCCGCGGCACGGGCGAGGAGGGCGAATTCCTCCTGATGACTGGTGGTCACGGCGCAATCGTTGTCGTGGAGGTGCCCGGGAGGACGGGGGTCGCAGGCTCCGAGAGGAAGTAGCCCAGCGCCACCAGTCCCGCCGCCATGATGAGCAGCACGACCGCGGCGTACAGGAGTCGTCGCGACGCTGCACGAGGCTCCGGCGCGGGCGCCCGCGGCGTCGGGGCCGCCATCAGGGCCTCCTCCATGGCGGCGGCGGTGAACTCACCGCGCTGGGCCCCTCTCAATATGCGGTCGATGGCAGGGGAAAGCCCGTCGATGCGCTCCGACGGCGGAGGGCCACCCGGCGGGGCGAGGGTGAGCGCCATCTCCAGGGTCCGGCCAAGCGCGACTACGTCGCCCGCCATGTCGGTGCGAGGGATGCGGCCGAACGCACCGAGCTTGGCTGGGTGCGCCAGGGAGTAGCTGATGGCCGACGGGTCGACGGCCCCGTGGGTTAGACCGGCGTCGTGCAGGGCGGCCAGTGCGCCGGCGAGACCGGAGGCGTTGGGCAGGAACTCGGCCAGCTCGACGCCGCGGCCGGCGTTGAGGTGGTCCTGGATCGTCGATCCTCCCGACCATTCGAGGATGGCGTAACAGCCACCGGGAACCTCGCCGACCGCGAACACCCGGGCCAGGTTGGGATGGGTGACCGCAGCCACGGCGCCCACCATCTCGACGAACTGGCGGCGGCGCGTCGGCGAGCTCTCGGGCCCGAGGGTGCGCACCAGGACCGGACGGTCGAGGGAGGTGTCGGTGGCCAGCCACTCCTCGACGTCGTCGTCGCGTCCGAGACGCATCTCGAGACGGAAACGGTCGGGTATCGCCGTCGGCATGGAGATATCAGTATGGCCCTGCCCAGCGCATCACCCGGAGCAGGGAACCGGTCTCGGTGAAGCCGAGGCGGGCATAAAGGCGCCGGGCGGGCAGTGCGTCGTGCTGGGTGTTGAGCACCATCAGGTGACCCCCGGCGCGGGCCGCCCATCCCATTGCCGCCCTGACCAGGGCCGTGCCGAGCCCTCGGCCCCGTGCCTCGGGCCTGACGGCGAGACGCTGCAGGTAGGAGTAGCCGTGCTCGGCTCCGACGATGGCGAAGCCGTCGATGGCCCCGGGCGGCCCCGCCACGAGGACCACGCCCTTCCGGGTCGACGCCAATGCCTCCTCGAGACCCATGCGTCCCATCCGCCACAGCCCGTCGAAGGCTGCGTCGTCGATGGACACGATCTCGTCCCATGGAGGCTCCGACACGACACGCACCCGCTCGTCGGATGTTTGGGCGCCACCGTGGAGCGCCCTCTCCAGGACGAGCAGCGACTCGTACTCCTCGAAGCCGGCCCGCCTCCACATCGGCGTCGCCGACGCGAAGATCGCCGGGGAATGGACGGGCGTGGCATCGAGACCGGCCAGGTGCTCGCACACCGTCGCCAGGAACTGGTGGTTGCCGCGCACCACCCTGACCTGGCTCCCCGGCCAGGAGTCGCTCCAGGGCCGGGCCTCGCCCCTCGCCCAGCCCCGCCGGAAGACCAGGCGCCCGGGCCAGGACCCCTCGACGGAGGGTATGTCCCTCATGTGTGGGAGAGTATGGGCATGCGACTGGTGGTCGCCAGCCACCCCGTTTCTCACGACCACGCCACCGGCGATGGGCACCCCGAGCGTCCCGAGCGCGTCTCCGCCGTGATGAGGGGCCTCACGGCCGCCGGCCTCGACATGGTGAAGCTCGAGTCCCCCGCCATCGACCGCGCCGACCTGGTGCGGGTCCACGACGCCGATTACGTCGAGTTCGTCGAGGGGTTCTGCAAGGTGGGTGGTGGCTACCTGGACGGTGACACGGTGGCGTCGCGCGACTCCTGGGATGCGGCCCTCCGCTCCGCCGGGGCCGTCTCGATCCTCGTCGACGAGTTGACCGGTCGGCCCGGATCAGCCGGCTTCGCCGTCACCCGGCCGCCGGGCCACCACGCCCTTCGCGCCAGGGCGATGGGGTTCTGTCTCTTCAACAACGTGGCCGTGGCCGCCGCCCGCATCCGTGCCCGGGGCGAGACCGTGGCCATCGTCGACTGGGACGTCCATCACGGCAACGGGACACAGGAGATGTTCCTCGAGGACGAGGGGGTCCTCTACGTCTCCGTCCACCAGTGGCCCCTCTATCCGCACGAGGGCGCGATCACCGACATCGAGCGTGGTGCGGCCGGTACCACCATCAACATCCCGCTCCTGCCCGGCACCGCCGGTGACGCCTACCGGATGGCGTTCGACGACATCGTCGTCCCGGTGATGGAGCAGTTCGAACCCGACTGGGTGCTGGTTTCCGCCGGGTACGACGCCCACGTCGACGACCCGCTCGCGGACATGGCGCTCACGGCCTACGACTACGGGTGGATGGCGGCGCGCCTGGCCCGGGCGTTCCCCGCCGAGCGCCTGGTCGTGGCTCTGGAGGGCGGGTACGACCTGGGCGCCCTCGAAGAAGGAGTCGCAGCCACGGTGCGCGGGCTCTCGGGCGAGGAGCCCGGGGGTCGCTCTCTGGCTTCGGTCGAAGATCCCGGCCCGACGCTGGAGCGGGTGATCTCGGCCGTCCGCAGGCATTGGTCGATCTGACGATCTGATCCTCAACTTCCCCTCCGAAACGGTCGATAACGAAGCGAATCAATCACACCTGGGGAGCATCTTTCATGGAACGAGACATCGACTCGTTGCTGCGCAGTGCAGTTGCGATGGACGCCACCGACATCCATCTCAAGGTCGGTTCGGCGCCGATCGTCCGCACCGGTGGTGAGCTGCGCCGTCTGAACGACTTCGGGAACCTCAAGCCCGAGGACACCGAGGCGTACGCCGAGGCCCTGTTCACCGAGAAGGCGTCGGAGGACTTCGCCGCCACCGGCACGGCCGACTTCGCCTACGGCCGGCAGGAGTTGGGCCGATTCCGGATCACGGCGTTCCGACAGCGCGGCTCGGTCAGCCTCGTGCTGCGCCGCGTGGTCTCGGGTAGCCGCTCCTTCTCCGATCTCGGATTGCCGCGGATCGCCGAGAAGGTGGCCCGGTCCAACTCGGGTCTCGTGCTCGTCACCGGCCCGTCCGGCTCCGGCAAGACCACCACGATCTCGTCGATCGTCGACTGGATCAACAGCAACGACGCCCGGGCCATCCTCACCATCGAGGACCCGATCGAGGTGCTGCACCCGGACAAGAACTCCGTGGTCGTCCAGCGAGAGGTGGGTGTCGACACGCCGGACATGTCGACCGCCGTCCGGAGCGCTCTCCGTCACGACGTCGACGTGATCATGCTCTCTGAGATCGCCGACTACGAGACGGCACGCGCCGCCCTGGCCGCCGCCGAGACCGGGCACCTCGTCCTCTCCACGATGCGGACCAAGGACCCCGCCGAGACCGTGAACCGCTTCGTCTCGATGTTCCCCGAGTCGCAGCATTCGGTGACCCGCTCGCTGCTGGCCAACCAACTCCAGGCCGTGATCAGCCAACTGCTCCTCGACGGTCCCGCCGGGCGTGTGTCGCCTGTGAGGTCCTCACCAACAACGAGCGTTCCCAGGAGTGGATCCGGAGCGCTGGCGACGGCCATGCGCTCTACGACATCCTGAAGGACGGGGGCTTCTACGGCATGCAGACGTTCGACCAGGCGTTCGTGCGTGCCATCACGGACCAGACCCTCGAGGTCGAGACCGTTCTGCCGTACGCCCGCAACGCGCACGAGTTGAGGGCGAAGGTGATGTCGTCCGGCATCGCCGTTTGACATCGACTGACCTCGGGTACTTCCGGGATCAGAACACATAGCCATTTCTCCTCCGATGGCTACGAGAGGGCCGGCCCGACGGGCCGGCCCTCATTCGTGGGGCGGATAACCTGAGACACCCCGTGCTCCCCCTCGAAGCTCTCCAAGCCAAAGACCTGCCGCCGGCGCAGCTTGCCGGTCTCTTCGCCGATGCCGGCGAGAGCCTGTACCTCGTCGGTGGGTCGGTCCGCGACGCCCTGATGGGTCGCGACGTCGCCGAGATCGATTTCGACTTCGCCACCAGCGCCCGACCGGACCGGATCGCGGCGATCCTCGAGGGCTGGGCCGACTCCGTGTACCGCATCGGGGAGGCCTTCGGGACGATCGGGGCGATGAAGGACGGACGGTCGGTCGAGATCACGACCTTCCGCTCCGAGATCTACCGCGACGAGTCGCGAAAGCCCCAGGTCACCTACTCGGACGACATCGAGACCGACCTGTCGCGCCGCGACTTCACGGTCAACGCCATCGCCCTGGAACTGCCCTCCTTCGAGCCCGTCGACCCCTATGGCGGGCTGCAGGATCTGGAGAACAAGGTCCTGCGGACGCCGCTCGACCCCGAGATCTCCTTCGGCGACGACCCCCTGCGGATGCTCCGGCTGTTCCGCTTCCAGGCGACCCTGGGATTCGCCGCCGATGTGCAGGCGATCGCCGCGGTGCAGAGGATGGCCGGCCGGCTCAGCATCGTGTCCGCCGAGCGGATCCGTGACGAGTTCTCCAAGCTGATGCTCGCCGAGGCTCCTGGCGCCGCTCTGGCCATGATCGTCGCCACTGGTCTCTCCACCTACTTCGTCCCCGAGCTCGACAAGCTCGCCATGGCCCAGGACCCCGAGCACCGCCACAAGGACGTGCTGGCCCACACCCTGGCGGTGGTCGACCGCACTCGACCCGACCTCGTGCTGCGGCTCGCCGCGTTGTTTCACGACATCGGCAAGCCCGACACGAGGGAATTCGGTCCCGGTGGCGTGACCTTCCATCATCACGAGGTCGTCGGGGCGCGCATCACCCGGGAGCGGCTCCGGGCCCTGGCTTACCCCAGGGAGATCGTCGACGACGTGAGCCGGCTGGTCTTCCTCCACCTCCGACCGCACACCCTCAAGCTCGGGTGGACCGACTCGGCGGTCCGGCGGTACGTCCGCGATTCCGGCCATCTCCTCGACCGGCTCAACGCGCTCGTCCGCGCCGACGTGACCACCGCCAACCAGAAGAAGCAGCGGCAGATCCAGGAGGGCATCGACGAGCTGGAGCGACGCATCGCCGTCCTCTCCGAGCAGGAGGAGCTCGCCAGGCTCCGCGCCCCGATCGACGGTCACGACGTGATGACCTACACGGGCATCGGCCCGGGCCCGATGGTCGGCGAGATCATGGACATCCTCCTCGAGAAGCGGATCGAAGAGGGGCCATACACGCGGAAGTCGGCCTTCGAGATCGTTCGTGACTGGGCGATCTCGAAGGGTCTCGACGATCCCGGCCCGCCGGCAGACGACGAGGAGGAGTGATGATCGTCGTCGCCATCGCCGCGGCGCTGCTGTCCGCGGTCACCCTCGCCGCGTTCTTCGGCCGGTTCTTCTGGATCCTGGACGTCTTCGCCAACTTCCGGCCCCAGTACTTCGTCGCCCTCGTGGTGCTCGGGGCCGTGTTGATGATGGGCCGTTGGCGGCGATTCGGGGCGGCGACGCTCGCCGCTGCTGCGATCAACCTCGTCGTGGTGCTCCCGCTCTTCATCGGCAACCCCGGTGAGCCGGACCCTTCCCGGCCGGCTCTCACGGTGATGACCTTCAACCTGCAGGGATCCGCCAACGAGCAGTACGGCGAGGTCATCGAGTTCATCCAGCGTCAGCAGCCCGACCTCGTGCTCCTCCACGAGGCGCACCGTCCGTGGGAGCTCGCAATCGAGCCTCTGGGCAGCGACTACAGGATCATCCGCCCCCGCTCCGACGACCTCATCTTCGGGACGCTGGTCCTCGCCAGGGGCCAGCTCCTCGACTGGGAGTCTCACGGCTTTGCCAGCGCCGAGGCCCGTGCGGTCGAGCTGACCTTCATCCCGCCCGGCTGGGACGTCCCGATCTCGGTCCTCGCCGCCCACCCGCACTCGCCGACCGACTCCGCCCGGGCCGATCTGCGCGACCGTCAGCTCGAGTTCGCCGCCGGGTGGGCCGAGGATCGGGAGGGCCCGTTGATCGTCGCCGGCGACCTGAACGCCACGCCGTGGTCGTGGGCGTTCCGTCGGCTCGAGGGCTCGGGTCTGCGCAACTCGGGTCTGGGATTCGGGATACAGGCGACCTATCCCACCGAAGGCAACCCTCTGATGCGGGTCCCGATCGACCACGTCCTCCACTCCCCGCAACTGGGCGTGAGGAGCCGTGAGCTCGGTCCGGCGCTCGGGTCCGACCACTTCCCTCTGGTGGTCGAGCTCGAGCTCCGCTCCTGACAACCCCCTCGGGGATGTAACTTGCCCGTCATGACCGAGCCTTTCGCCGGGCGCCGCCGTCGTCTCGCCGAGATCGTCGGCGACACCGGCATCGCCATCATTCCCGCCTCAGTCGAGGTCGTCCGCAACTACGACGTCATGCACGAGTTCCGCCAGGACTCTATGTTCTGGTACCTCACCGGGTTTCACGAGCCGGACGCCGTGGCCGTGATCACCCCCGGATCCGACGAGGGCGACTACACGCTGTTCGTCCGCCCCAAGGACCCCTCACAGGAGGTGTGGACGGGGATCCGCACCGGGCCCGAGGGAGCCAAGGAGCGGTTCGGGGCCGACGCCGCCTACGAAGTCTCCGAATTGGAGGACGTCCTGGAGCGGTACATGGTCGGCCGCGAGGTGATCTGGTACCGGAGCGGCGATCGTCTCGACTCCCTCGTCTCCGCGGCCATCGACCGTTCCCGCGCCCACCGCGAGCGCTTCGGCGGCACTGTCCCGTCGACGGTGCGGGACGTGTCGGTCCCGATCGGCGAGATGATGCTGTTCAAGGACGACCACGAGGCCGACCTGATGCGCCAGGTGTGCGAACTGTCGGCGCGGGGTCACAGCGAGGCCATGCGCTTCACCCGCCCCGGGATGTACGAGTACCAGGTGCAGGCGGCCCTCGAGTACTACTGGCGCCTGGCCGGGTCACCCCGCAACGGCTACCCGTCGATCGTGGCCTCGGGCGCCAACGCCTGCATCCTGCACTACGTGGAGAACGACGACCTGATCGGTGACGACGACCTGGTGCTCATCGACGCCGCCGCCGAGCTCGGCGGGTACTCCTCGGACATCACGCGGACCTACCCCGCTTCCGGCACCTTCACCGGTCCCCAGCGCGCCGTGTACGAGGTCGTACTCGCCGCCCAGATGAAGGGGTTGGAGCTCTCGCACCCGGGTTCGTCGCTCCGAGCCATCCACGACGCGTCCACCGCCGTTCTCGTCGAGGGGATGGTCGATCTCGGCCTGCTCCCGCGGTCGGTCGAGGACTCCCTGGCCATGCACCACTACACCGAGTTCTACATGCACGGGACCGGTCACTGGCTCGGTCTCGACGTCCACGACCGGGGCAGCTATCGGATCGACGGCAAGCCCCGCCCGCTCGAGCCGGGGATGGTCTTCACGGTCGAGCCCGGCATCTACGTCGCACCCGACAAGTCCGAGATCGAGCTGAGCCTTCTCGCCTACGACCTCGACGAGTGGAACGAGCGTCGTCTCCGTCTCGGTCGCAAGGCGGCCGCGGCCCTCGAGAAGGAGGAGCGGGAGGCGGCGGAGAAGATCAAGCACCGCGTGCCGGAGGAGTTCCTGGGCATCGGCGTCCGGATCGAGGACGACGTGATGATCACGGGCGACGGTCACGAGAACATGACCCTCGGGGTCCCCAAGGAGATCGACGAGGTCGAGGCGCTCTGCGCCGAGGCACCGACGCTGCCGACCGACTGACGACGCGGTTGTACCCTGTGCGCTGATGAAGCTCGGCCTCCTCTACCGGATATACGAGCGCCGACTCCGCACCGGTCTCGACCCGGAGCGGTTGCCGCGTCACATCGGCGTAGTCCTCGACGGTCATCGTCGCTACGCCCGCGAGGAGGGTCTCGCCAGCTACCAGGAGTCCTACCGCCACGGGATGCAGCGGTTCGAGCAGTTCCTCGACTGGTCCAACGAGCTGCAGATCCCCGTGGTGACGGCCTGGCTGCTCTCGCGGGAGAACCTCTCCCGTCCCGAGGACGAGCTGTTGCCGTACTTCGAGGTGCTGGAGGAGTTGTTCGCCCGGCTCCCCGAGCAGGCGGCTCGCTGTGACATGAGGATCAAGGTGATCGGGAGCCTCGATCTGCTTCCGGAGAGCCTGGTGTTGGCGGCGAAGCGAGCCCAGGAGGAGGTCCGGGAGGGCTCGCGCAAGCTCAACATCGCCATGGGCTACGGGGGTCGTCAGGAGATCGTGGACGCGGCCCGCGACCTGGTCTCCAACCTCGTCGCCCGGGGCGTCCCGGCGGAGGAGCTGGCGGGCCACATCGACGCCGACTCCCTGGCCGCTCACATGTACTCGTCGGACGTGCCCGACCCGGACCTCCTGATCCGCACCTCGGGTGAGTCGCGCCTGTCCGGCTTCTTGCTGTGGCAGTCGGCCTACTCGGAGTTCGTGTTCGTCGACGTCAACTGGCCGGCCTTCCGCCACGTCGACTTCCTGCGCGCCCTCCGTGACTACACGGGCCGCAACCGCCGCTTCGGCAAGTGACTAGTCCCCCAGCCGAAGGCTGGGGGAAGGTACCGCCGGCCGAAGGCCGGGGGTAGGGGGGTCGCGACCTCCGTACCTGGTATCTGGTACTTGGTATCAGGTCCAAGTACTCAGTACCCGGTACCAAGTACCGATCTCGTCACACCGTGACGAGATCGGGGTCGAGGTGGGAGACGTCTCCCAACTGGCGGAGCGAGAACGACCACCCCGTGGAGATCGGCATCATCTTGAGCCGGCTCACCCCGGTGTGGGGCTGACGGAACCGCTCCCATTCCCACGGCACCGGGTCGAGACCGAGGAGATGCCCGAGCACCACCGCATTGGTCCCGGCGTGGGCAACGATGATCACCCTCCGCCCCGGGTCCTCGACCTTCCAGAGATGGCGGTGGGCAGGTGACATCGGGGTGATCCCGTGCTGCTCGAGGGTCTCGTTGAGACCCGAGACCACGCGCTGGTGAAACGCCCGGAAGCTCTCACCGCCGGGCAGGCCGTCCCACATGCGCTCCATGTCCCGCTGGTTGGCCTCGCGGAAGTGTCGCTCGATCTCCTCAGCCGGGGCACCCTCCCAGTCCGGAGGGTTGCGGATCTCCTCGAGCCATTCGTAGGACTCGGGATCGTGACGGAGCCCGTCCGTTATCGGTTCCGCCGTCTGCACGGCGCGACGCATCGTGGACACCCAGATCTCGTCCACCTGCTCCAGTTCTGCCAGACGCCGGGCTACGCGGATCGCCTGTTCACGGCCGATCTCGGTGAGGTCCGGGTCGTTGCGCTGCTTCAGGCCGGGTGCCCAGTCGGGCTGTCCGTGACGGACGAGGTAGAGATCCATGCGCGCCCGAAACTAGATCAAACCCGGGGCACCGCCAATACGATTGGGGGCCAGTGTCACGACAAGCCCTACTCCTGCATCTCGTCGAGCACGCGCTCCGGAC
>JAGFIR010000138.1 GCA_024103415.1 Acidimicrobiales bacterium | reverse complement strand
GAAGCCAACTCTGGTGCTGGCCCCGACCAAGGCTCTGGCGGCCCAGCTCGCCAACGAGTTCCGGCAGTTCTTCCCGAAGAACCGGGTGGAGTACTTCGTCTCCTATTACGACTACTACCAGCCCGAGGAGTACGTCCCTTCCACGGACACCTTCATCGAGAAGGACGCCACGATCGACGACGAGATCGACCGCCTCCGGCACTCGGCGACGGCGGCTCTCCTGACGAGACGAGACGTGATCATCGTGGCCTCGGTATCGGCCATATACGGTCTCGGGTCGCCCGAGCAGTACGAGGGGCAGTTGCTCCGGCTCGTCCAGGGCGTCGAGTATCCGCTTCAGGACGTCATCAAGCGTCTCGTCGACATCCAGTACGAGCGCAACGACATGAACCTGATCCGGGGCAAGTTCCGGCTCAAGGGAGACACCCTCGAGGTGTTCCCGTCCTACGAGGAGACCATCGTCAGGATCCAGTTCTGGGGCGACGAGGTGGAGCGGATCGTCCGTCTCAACCCGGTTACCGGCGAGGTGATGGACGAGATGAGCGAGGTGTGGGTCCTGCCTGCCACCCACTACGTCACCGAGCGCGAGCGGATGCTGCGGGCCATCGCCGGCATCGAGGCCGAGCTCGAGCAGCGCGTCGCCGAGTTGGAGAAGAAGGGCAAGCTCCTCGAGGTGCAGCGTCTCCGCATGCGCACCAACTACGACCTCGAGATGATGCGGGAGGTCGGCTTCTGCTCGGGCATCGAGAACTACTCGAGGCATCTCGACGGCCGTGAGGCGGGGGAGCCTCCCTACACCCTGCTCGACTACTTCCCCGACGACTACCTGACGGTGGTCGACGAGTCCCACGTCACGGTGCCCCAGATCGGTGGCCAGTACGAAGGTGACCGTTCCCGGAAAGAGGTGCTCGTCGAGCACGGCTTCCGTCTCCCGTCGGCGATGGACAACCGGCCGCTCCGGTTCGACGAGTGGCTGGAGAAGACCAACCAAGTGATCTTCCTCTCGGCGACGCCGAGTGACTTCGAGATCAGCCACTCCACCCAGGTCGTGGAGCAGATCATCCGCCCCACCGGTCTGGTCGATCCCGAGGTCATGATCCGCCCCACGAAGGGTCAGATCGACGATCTGTTGGGGGAGATCCGGGAGCGGGCCGCCAACGATCAGCGTGTGCTGGTGACCACGCTCACCAAGAAGATGGCCGAGGACCTCACCGACTACCTCCTCGAGATGGGGGTCAGGGCCCGGTACATGCATTCGGAGATCGACACCCTGGAGCGGGTGCAGATCATGCGGGAGTTGAGACTGGGGGAGTTCGACGTCCTCGTCGGGATCAACCTTCTGCGTGAGGGTCTCGACCTTCCCGAGGTCTCACTGGTCGCCATCCTCGACGCCGACAAGGAGGGATTCCTCAGGTCGGAGACATCGCTGATCCAGATCATCGGTCGCGCCGCCCGTAACGTCGACGGCCAGGTGGTCATGTACGCCGACAACATCACCGAGTCGATGAAGCGGGCGATTCACGAGACGAATCGACGCCGGCGAGCACAGGAGGATTGGAATGCCGAGCACGGCATCGACCCTCAGACCGTGCGCAAGAAGGTGTCCGACATCCTCGAGCTCGTCCAGAGCTCGGACGCCCCGGCCGCGGACCGTCGTCGGCGGGAGGTCGAGCGAAGGGCGCCGTTGGAGCTCGACGGTGCCGATCTGGCCCGGCTCGTCATGAGCCTCGAAGAGGAGATGCACGAGGCCGCCAAGGAACTCCGTTTCGAGTACGCGGCCCGGCTCCGTGACGAGATCTCCGAGTTGAAGCGTGAGCTCCGAGAGGTCGCCGAGGCGGGTTGACCGCGGATAGCCCAACAGTCAGGACGACCGCGGTCGATACTGTCTGACATGAGGACCCAGCCGCACACCTTTGATGTGGTCGGCACGGGTGATGTTCCGACCCGGACCCTGGTCAAGGTCTTCGCTCTCGTTTTCGTTCCGCTCCTGGCGGTGTACCTGCTGATCCCGAATCCTGGCTTGCACCCAAAGGGTGATCACGCCGATGCGTTGACAAATGCCGTGACCGCCTGGAATCTGGGAATGAGGGGGGTGGTGATCCTGGACGGCTTCGAGGCGGCTACTGCTCCCGAGTATTTCCGCAACATCGGTTGGTTCGTCGACAGCCCGAGGGGTCCTGTATCTCAATATCCACCAGGGGCTGCAGCCTTCGGTGCACCCTTCTACCGGCTGGCGGGCGATCCGACGACACCGACCCTGATGACCGGTACCAACAATCCCGATGCCGAGCCGCTCCTCCTGCCCATGCCTTCCGTGAGGCCCGGTGCGGTGGCGGCGTCCGTTGCTGCGGCCGGGGCGATGGGTCTCATCGCCGCAGCAGTCGCAGGCGCGAGTGCCTCAATGTGGCTGGGTGTCGGTACCGGGCTCGTAGGCGGTTTGGCCACACCAATGTGGACGGTGGCGGCGTCGGCACTCTGGCAGCACGGACCCGGAGCCTTCTGGGTCGCGCTCGGTGTGTTCCTGGCATCACGCCGTCGCTACGGATGGTCTGGCCTCGCCTTTGCGGGAGCCGTGATGACGAGGCCCCACCTGGCGGCGATTGCGGCTGGCCTCGGCCTGTACGACGCCTGGAAGGAACGACGTCTTCGCCCAATGGCGATGATCGGTGGCGGCACAGCCGCCGGGCTGATCGGCCTCCTGACTTTCAACTATTGGCTGTGGGGCACGTTGACGGTTACGGGTGGCTACTCGCCGGACTTCGCAGAGAATCTCTCCAGCTTCGATCTTCTCGGCTTCGCCGCGAACGTGCTTGGGGCATTGGTAGATCCGTACGTCGGGATCCTCGTGATATCTGCGTTCATCGTGCCGTTGCTCCTTCGCATCCATCCTGCTTGGAACGGATCACCCACCTGGGTCAGAGGCGCCGCCCTGGGCGGGGTGCTCTACCTGTTGATCCAGCTCAAAGCCAACCGCTATTCGGGCGGCGGTGGATTCGTGGGGTACCGGTATCCGCTCGAGCCTCTGGTTGCCTGCGCCCCGCTGTTCGGCCTGGCCTACCCGCACTGGGCTCATGGTGACAGAGTGAGACGTTGGGCCTTTTGGATCCTGGTTGGTGCCGCCGTCGTGATCTTCTTCTTGTGGTGGGGATGATCAATCCTCACCAATGCGGGGTGTCGCGTGAGGCTCGAACTCGATCGGACCTGCTCTCAACACGCCACGGTGCTCTCAATGCTGCCGTTCTTGCGCTCCTGGTGGGGATCACCGTCGGCACGCTGGTCCACCCTTATATGGCGCAACAGGCCTCGCGCTACGCGTTGACCGCTTCAATCGTGGAGCGAGGCACGGTGAGGCTCGACGCCTACGAGCACGTACTCGGGGTCGATCGTGCCGTCTGGCGGGGGCACATCTACTCGGACAAGGCGCCAGGTCAGCCATTGGCCGCCGTACCCGTCTTCGCCTTGGGGAAGGCAGTCGGCGTGGAAGGCGCCACGAACCTCAGAGTGGACCGCAACCTCGGGCTGTGGTGGGTGACGTTCTGGTGCGCCACCGTAATGGGTGCGTTGCTGCTGGTGATGATGTGGCGACGCTCTTCCAAGGTGGTGCCGAAACATGCGACAGGTGCCGCATTGGGTGTCTTCTTCGGAACGCTCCTGCTCCCGTTCTCCGCTCTGCTATTCGGTCACGTCATGGCCGGAGCCCTGCTCTACGCGTCGTATCTCGTTCTCGATCGGGATACCAGGTCGTCGGCTGTATGTGCAGGGCTGTTCGCCGGCTTCGCCGTCTTGGTCGAGTACACCGCCGTTCTCGGGGTGGCCGCATTGTTGATCGTGGTGATCTGGAGGTACCGGAGCCGGTTGTTCCCGTTCGTTGCCGGAGGTGTCCCCGCCGGCCTAGTCCTCGCGGTCTACAACACCATCGCGTTCGGAGCTTGGTACCGCCTCTCCTATCAGCTGACTGCTTTCGATGGAATTCGGGAGGAGCCCGAGGGGGTTCTGCACATGTTCAGCTCCCCGGCTCTCTCCAACGTGGGGACCCTTCTCTTCAGTGGGCGAGGTCTCCTCATCGCGACTCCGGTCATTGTCATCGCCGTTGCCGCAGCGGTCTCGCAAGTTCGCCGAGATCGTCACCCAGATGCGGTGCTGGCCATCCTCATGTTTGGCCTGTTTGTCCTTCTCCCGGTGTTCTGGGAAAACCCTTGGGGGGGAGATTCACCTGGACCCAGGTACATGGCTCCGGCATTGCCCTTCCTGGTGGTCCCTACGGGTTGGGCGCTCCAACGTTGGCCGCTGCTGGCCAGAGCAACGATCGCACTCAGCGCGCTCACCATGCTGGCTGCGACCTTCACCGACCCGCTGATCTCTCGATTCGAGACCGGCGGGTTGGGCATCTGGCTGAATCAAGTCTTCGACGGTGAGGTCGTGGACACACTCTGGACGATGGCTTGGGGGCCTGTTGGCTGGGTGATCCATGCCCTCCTCTCCGTGGTACTTCTGCTGGTGTCAATTCGCTGGACTCAGTCGGAGCCTCCGTTCCCTTGACCCGCTACTGATCGTCGCATGCAGTGACCTTCGCAGCCTTCGTGATGGCCCAATTTCGAATGGGCCTCACGAATCAGTGCGGCGCCTGTGAGGCTCCGTACTGTTTCAGTTCGCCGTGGGAGTGCTGGAACTGGAACGTTCCGCAGGCGAGCCCGTCTGGAGTCGCTTGCCATCGATCTGGCTTTTGGGCGCCCTGCTGGCCCTGCTCGTACTGGTCGCAGCGGGTCCGTTCATCTATCCATTGCGCCCGCAGCAAGCGTCCCGGTACGCGTTGACCAGGGCAATCGCTGAAGAAGGCACGGTCGTGTTGGACAAATACACGAACCTCCTTGGCTCCGACAAAGCCTTCAAGGACGGCCATTTCTACTCCGACAAGGCACCCGGTCAGCCGGTCTTCGCGGTCCCATTTCTCAAGCTTGCCCGTGCCGTGGGCGTCGAGCCGGCTCATGAAGCTCGGCAGATGTACAGCCTCGACCTCTGGTGGGTCACCTTCTGGTCGGCCACCGTATTTGGTGCGGGTCTTCTGGTCATGATGCACCAGCGAGTGAAACGCGAAGTAGCCGACCTCTGGATGGTCGCACCGTTGGCCCTGTTCTTCGGGTCGATGCTCTTGCCCTTCTCGGGAATCCTCTTCGGGCATGTGATGGCGGCCTTCTTTCTCTACGCGGCATTCAATGTGCTGACGACTCGGACATCCAGCCGGTATCTGCTCCTTTCCGGAGCATTGGCCGGTGCCTCCGTCTGTGTGGAGTACACCGCTGCGATCGGAGTGCTGCTACTCGCGGTCCTGGCGACCAGGCGTTTTGGCCCTCGGGTGGTCTGGTGGTTGGCAGGGGGAACGCTTCTCGCAATCCCCTTGGGGTGGTACCAGCACATCGCCTTCGGGAGCCCCCTGCGATTCTCTTACCAGTTCACAGCCTTCGAGGGAGTGGTCGATCGGGCACAGCCACTCTTTCACATCTTCGGGGAACCCTCGCTGGAGAACCTCGCGGAGTTGTTCATCGGTGGTCGAGGCTTGATTGTCGCGACACCCGTCCTGCTCTGTGCTGTCGCGGGCGGATTGGCTCAGATTCGTCGCAGAGATGCCGATGCATGGGTTGGCGTCGCGATGTTCTTCGCCTTCTTGATGATCCCGATCTTCTGGGAGAACCCGTGGGGCGGCGCATCGCCCGGGCCAAGATATATGACACCAGCAATCCCGTTCCTCGTGGTACCACTCGCCTGGGCATGGAAACGTTGGCCGATCTTGACCCGTGGGGCAGCCGCTGTGAGCGTCCTGACGATGACTTCTGCCTTGGTCGTTCAGGCCATGCCCTATTCCGGAGCGCCAGCTGGATTACCGGTGTGGCTACGACTACTCGGCATGGGTCTCACCTCGCCAACCTGGTTCACAGTCGTTTTTGGATGGCCTATGGGGTGGACGATCCACGGGGCCATCGTTGTGGTCGTGCTGGTGGCTTTGGCCGTCCTATCGTCTCCCCGTCCGATGCGGATGCCTGAGATCCAATGAGGGATGCTCCTCCTCTAAGCCCTTCTGCGGCTTTGCGCTACGAAGTCATCCGCTCCGTGCTGGATGCCCATCGAATCAGGTCGTTGGTCGAAGTCGGTCCGGGAATGGGGGCTATGGCCTGGAGGATCGGTACGGATCGTGAGTATCACGGCTACGAGCCCGACGGCCGATCTTTCGCTGTGGCGGCCCAGCGTCTAAGAGGGCTGCCAAATGCCAACCTCTACAACCAGCCTCTCCCGGTTGAGCCGACTCTGAGCGTCGATGCATTGGTTGCTTTCGAAGTACTGGAGCATCTGGAGGATGATGCTTCCGCGTTGGCCAGATGGACCAAGTGGATCCGTCCCGGCGGATTGGTGCTTCTGTCGGTCCCCGCTCATCAGCATCGTTTCGGGCCCTGGGACGAGGCCGTCGGACACTTCAGGAGGTACGGGAAATCCGAATTGGCGGCAAAGCTAGAGGCCGCGGGCCTGGTCGAGGGCGAGGTGCGGGCATACGGAATGCCTGCGGGATACGTCTTGGAATGGGTTCGGCAGAGAGTTCTGGCACGCAGACTCGGTGAGGTGGCGAATAACCAAGAAGGCACTCTGCGCTCTGGCCGAGCCTTCCAGCCAGCCGGTTCGTGGGGTGGGCTCGTCGAACTCGCCATGGCACCCTGTCGCGAGCTGCAGAAACCCTTCGCCAAGACCGAACTCGGGACGGGCTGGATAGCTTGGGCGAAGCGACCTTCTTGAACAGTGTTTGGTTCCGGCGGGGCCGCCGGGTCTTCGCCCTGGCGATGGGCGTGGTTCTCGCCTGGGTGTTGATAAACGGGGCGTCCCAGATCACCTGGGCGCCGGAACTGTCGACTCGCTTCGCCATAGCGGCTGTCATCTCGACCCTCGGGCTGGTGGCGGCCTCGGCCGCATGGGCGGCCATCATCGACTCGGACCTTCGGATGGGTGTCGCCACGCTGGGGGCCACGATGCCCTTGCGGCACCTCCCGATGGGAGGGGTTGCTCAGGTAGTGGGAATGGCGGGATTGGCGAAAGTCGCTGACAACCGTTCGGGCACCGTGGCTTATACAACACCCGCAGTGATCGCGGCCACCGCCGCGGGTGCCGCCATGGCAGCGTCGCCCGTAGCGTTCGATGCAGAGTCTCCTTGGTGGGTCAGAGCATTGGTCGGGGTGTCTCTGCTCGCCGCGGGGTTGTTGATGTGGCGTGGCCACGAGATGCTCCGGTCCGTACTTCTCAGGCTGGGTCGGCGCGATCCCGGCATGCGCCGCTCCTGGTTGATCCCGGTCTGTTGGTCGGCGGTGGCAGCACTGGCCTCCAGTGCCTCCTTCGCCGTGCTGGCCCCCGAAGCCGGTGGTTTCGTGACCGTGGCGGGAGCTTTCGCCGCCTCGTGGTTGTGTGGATACGTCGTGTTCTTCGCTCCCGCCGGACTGGGCGTCAGGGAGGGCGTCCTGGTGCTTCTGCTTGGGGGGATGGCAGCGCCCACGGTCATTGCCACCGGATTGCTTCATCGGTTGGCCACACTGGTCGGTGAACTGCTGCTCCTTGGGGCCTCTTCGAGGTTGACCAGGAAATGGGAGGCTCGAGGGAGAACGGAGGGCGATCGATGAGTTCGTGTCTCGTGACAGGTGGAGCAGGTTTCATCGGCTCGCACGTAGTTCGAGCGTTGCTGCAGGACGGCCAGGAAGTCGTGGCAGTCGATGACCTGAGCGGTGGGTTTCGGGACAACGTCCCCGATGAGGCCAGATTCGTAGAGGGATCCGTCGGCGACTTCGAGTTGATGTCCGGACTCTTCGCCAGGCATCGGTTCGACTACGTATTCCATCTTGCCGCGTACGCGGCTGAAGGGCTCTCTCACCACATCCGTCGGTTCAATTACGACAACAACGTCGTAGCCAGCGCAGGGTTGGTGTCTCTGGCGCTGCGCCATGAGATTCGCCGGTTCGTCTTCACAAGTTCGATCGCGGTCTATGGGCACGCGCCATTGCCAATGAGGGAGGACATGCCGATGGCACCGGTCGATCCGTACGGAATTGCCAAGATGGCCGTGGAACTCGACCTCGCTGCGGCTCATCGCTATTTCGGCCTCGACTACACGATCTTCCGCCCGCACAATGTCTACGGCGAGAACCAGAACATTGGAGACCGGTATCGCAACGTAGTGGGCATCTTCATGAATCAGATCATGTCCGGGAAGCCCATGACGATCTTCGGAGACGGGAGCCAGACCCGCGCGTTCTCGTACGTTGGCGATATAGCGCCGGTGATCGCTCGGTCAGCTCTCCGTCCGGAAGCCATCGGCGAAACCTTCAACATCGGCGCCGATCAGCCGCACTCCGTGCTCCACCTCGCGCACGTCGTGGCGAACGCGTTTGGTGTCGAGCCGAGGATCGAGTTCCTCCCAGCCCGTGACGAGGTGGAACACGCCTATTCGTCACATGAGAAGGTCAGGCAATTGCTCGGCGCCGAGGAGTCCACGACGTTGGAGATGGGAATCGATCGCATGGCCAGGTGGGCCCAGCGAGTCGGCCCGCGGGCAAGTAGGCCGTTCGACGGAATCGAAGTCGAGCGGGGCCTGCCTGCATCCTGGGAGGTAGCGACCCGGGAATGAGGGTCGCATGGGTGGGCACTTATGTGCCCGAGTTCAGCCGAAATCGGCGTCTGGCTGAGTATCTGGCTCGCTGCGATGTGGAGCTGAGCGTGACGCGGGTGGATTTGTGGCCGTCCAACCGACTCGAGGCGTTCGAGAGGCGGCGTATGGTCGTCTGGCTCAAGGCCCTCGTAGCCTATCCACTTCTCCTCCTCAAGCTGTTCTTTCAGAGGCGACCGGATGTGTACCTGGTGTCGTATCCGGGCTGGTTCGACCTACCCGTGGTCAAGCTCGTGGCGGCGATGAAGCGTCGCCCGGTCGTCTTCGACATCTTCATATCTCTCTTTGACACCGCAGTCTCCGATCGTCAGTTGGTCGAGCCCTCTTCGGTCGTGGCCCGTCTGGCTCGACTCATGGACCGTCTAGCGCTGCGGCTCGCTGATGTCGTGATCGCCGATTGCCCCGCCCACGGACGATTCTTCTCTTCACTGGCCGGGGGAACTCCAAGGGTGGAAGTTCTCTATTTGGGAGCCAATGAAGAAGTCTTTCGCCCGAGATCGAACACCGATCCCGTGCCGGGAAGAGTCCTGTTCTACGGGACCTATGTGCCCCTCCAGGGAGCCGAATGGATCGTCCGCGCCGCGTCCATCCTGGCCGATAGAGGTGTACCTGCGGAGTTCGTCATGGTTGGCGATGGACAAGAGCGACAGCGGGTGGAGGATCTGTCCAGATCATTGGGTGGAAACGTGGAATTTCGCCAGGCAATGTCGCCAGATCAACTCGTCGACGAGATGTATCGAGCTTCGGTCGTGCTGGGCGTGTTCGGGACATCTGCCAAGGCCAATCGGGTCATTCCGCACAAGGTCTTCGAGGCCGTGGCGTGTGGCCGGCCGGTTCTCACGGCGGATACCGAGGCAATTCGGGAAGGGTTCGACGATGGAGCGATCGCCACTTGCCCACCCGGGGATCCGGGCGCCCTCGCCAATGCTCTGGCGGAATTGGCGAGCGATCCGGCGAGGCTCCGTGATCTGGCAAATGGCGCTCGGGCGGTTTATGTGCGTCGATACTCGGCCGATAACCAAGTACAGCGGCTCGCCCGAATTCTGAAGGCGGCGCGTCGACGCGAACGTCCCGGATCGAAGTGAGCGCAATGGTTACATGGGGATGAGCTGATGGAGAAGAGACCTGAGGATCTTGGTACGAATGCCGGCGCGGAGGGCGCCGGCATCGACGTGTCGATCATCCTCCCGGTCTTCAACGAGGCCAGCCATCTCGAGGAGGAGTACCGGCGGATATCCAAGGCCATGGATGAGTCGCCGTATTCCTACGAGCTGATCGTGGTTGACGATGGGTCGACGGATGGATCGGGCGACCTCGCGGAGAGTCTTGGGTTACACACCATCCGATTCGCTACGAACCGGGGAGCTGGATCCGCCAGGAAGTACGGGACTCAGGCGGCCCGAGGTCGCATCGTGGTGTGGACCGACGTCGACATGACTTACCCGAATGATCGGATCCCGGAGTTGGTATCCGAACTCCGGGGTTATGACCAGGTCGTCGGAGCGCGGACGAGCGAGCAGGGGACGGTGAAGCTTCTACGGACCCCTGCCAAATGGATCATCCGGAAGCTCGCGTCCTACCTGACAAAGACCAAGATTCCAGACCTCAACTCGGGGTTCCGCGCCTTCAGGCGCGAGGTCGGAGCCCAATTCCTCTATCTGCTTCCGCGTGGGTTCTCCTGCGTCACAACCCTGACCATGGCGTTCCTGGCAAACGGCTACTCGGTCAAGTACGTGCCCATCGAGTACGCCAGGCGCGCTGGCCGCTCGAAGTTCCACTGGCTCGAAGACACGCGCCGATATGTCCTGCAAGTTGTTCGGATGGTCTTGATGCATGAACCCATCAGGTTCTTCGGTCCTTTGGCGGGCTGGGTGGGTCTCGTGGGAGCGGTGAAGCTTGTGTACGACCTGATCACCAAGGACTTCAGAGTTGGTACGAACACGATCGTCCTCGTGGGTGTCGCGTTCGCTCTGGCGGGTGTCGGATTGCTGGCCGACCTCCTCGTTCAACTGAACAAGCGTGACTATGGAGTGGCCCCGGCCACTCGCGACATGTGAGCCTCGACCTACATTTGCGACCAAGTACGCACGCTCACTGCCCAGGACCGGCCCTGTGAGCAGGCGACCTGCGAGGCATATGTGGGTGGCCATGGTCGGCCTGATCATCGGCCTGGCAGTGGCCTTGGCGATTCTTTCGAGCAACGCCTGGGATCCCACGTCTCTCGTCAGATTCGGAGCGGGAGACGTCGAGCGTCGGGTTTACGCGGAGCACTGGCTCGGTCCCGGCGTGTGGCTCGCACCGGACATGGGCCACGACGGGAAGTTCTTCTTCATCCAGGCGATGGATCCCTTCTTCGCGGAACCTGACCAGCACGCCGTGTTCCTCGACCGACCCACCTACAGGGCGAGACGGATGCTCTATCCCACACTTGCTTCGCTTGGGGGTTTGCTCGGCCCGCAAGCAATCGTCTGGAACTTCGTGATTCTGAACGTCCTTGGGATGGCGGCCGGCACCTACTTCACTTCGAGGGTTGCGACCGAGTTGGGCCGCTCCGCGTGGCTGGGTCTCGCCTTCGCACTAAACCCGGGACTCATCTTCGAGTTCATCGTCGACGGGTCGGGGGTGCTGGCGGCCGCCTTCTTGATGGCCGCTGTGTTCTTATTGATTCGGGGAAGTCACTGGTGGGGAGCGATGGGCCTGGCCGCGGCGGCGTTGGCTAGGGAGACGATGATCCTGGCAGCAGTCGGTGTGGGGCTCTTCCTCGTCTGGAAACACCGAAGGCTTCCACCCATCGCCCTCGCCTTGCCTTTCTTGGTCCTCGGAGGATGGACCCTGTACCTGTCGGGGCGGTTGAGCGAGGGCGTCCGCGAGGATCTCGTCGGATTCGACCTGCCCTTTGCGGGCTTCGCCAAGGCGATGGGACGGTGGTTGGCCAATCCGGCAATGACCATCGATCTCGCGCTCGGCATCCTGCTCATGACGATTGTGCTCCTGGTGCTCTCTCTCACCTTCAAGGCGCCCTCGGTCCTCGCGTCCTCGGTCGTCGGTCTTGCCCTCCTCCCGCTGGTGACCAGCGAGTACACCTGGCTCAGCTTTTTCGACTCCCTCCGGATACTGGCTCCGGTGGTGACGGCGTTCCTGGTGCTCTGGAGGAGCATGCGGAAACCATCGGTCGCTCGCTCCGGATAGATCTTCCTCGATTCGCTGCCTCCCTCAGAGTCTCCGGTCGGCGGCTGAACTTCTCCGCTTGGTACTGGAAGTCGGTGCTCAACACGATGTTCAACTACGCCTTCCCTGCTCAGGGTGGGACCGCCATGAGAGGCGCGAATGTGAAGCGTCGCTACGGCTTCTCGCACACGGACTTCGCCGCTCTTACAGCCTCCTCCGAGCTGCTGGCATTAGTCACTGCGGGGG
>JAGFIR010000135.1 GCA_024103415.1 Acidimicrobiales bacterium | reverse complement strand
TTGTCCACGCTCTGACCTCCTTTACCGGCCACCGCCGCTGCGCTCACCAGAGCCACCACGGCGAATCCATACAGGATCGAGTCCCGTCTCGTTTCCCGTCGTCTCTTCTCGCGGCCGCTCTGCACGTCCTTCCAGGACGGCACCCTACGCCCGAGTCGGGCGGCGGCCCATTGCTCGGCGAGCTCGGCCAGGTCGGGCACGACCAGATCGGTCCTCCCACCCTGTCTCGCCACTTCTTCCAGATGTGTCTCCATCTCGCCGCGCATCTCCTCGATGGCGGGCCGGTCGAGCCCGGCCTCCTCCCAATAGGCGACCAGTTCGGCGACGATCTTGCGATCAGCCGGCATCGTCCACCCCCACCACGGAGTCCACGGCCGACCGGAAGTGCTTCCACTCGTCCATCCAGGTGTCGAGGCTCCGTCGGCCCTTGTCGGTGATCCGGTAGTACTTGCGGGCCGGCCCCTCGGAGCTCTGAACGAGATAGCCCTCGATCATCCCCGAGCGCTGCAGCCGGGAGAGGACGGGGTAGATCGAGCCCTCGCTGGCCAGCCCGAGACCGCGCTCGGACAGTTTGCGGGCCATCTCGTAACCGTACGAAGGCTCTTCGCGGATGACCGCCATGAGACACATGTCGAGCACCCCGTGGAGCAGTTGGGTGCTCCGATCCTGTCGGGTGCTTCCAGATACCATGCTTAGCAGGATACCAGGTACCACCATGTTCCTTCAACACGGGGAATGCGGGGGAGTCGATCTCGGTTAGACCTGATATAGTAATACTCAACTTTATTAAGGCGGACATATGAATCCTGAGAAGCTGACCACCAAGACCCGGGAGGCCCTGATCGAGGCCAACCGGCTGGCCGAACAGGCCAATCACGCCGAGGTGCTGCCCGAGCACCTCGCCATCGCGGTACTCGGTCAACAGGAGGGCATCGTCTACCCGTTGCTCGATGCGGTGGGCGCCGACCCTCTGGCACTGCGCCGCGCCCTGGAGAGCCGTCTCGATGGGCAGGCCAAGGTCTACGGCGACGCCGAGGTCTCGTTCGGGCCTGCCGCGAGCCGGGTCCTGCGCACGGCCGACCAGCACCGCGAGCGTCTGGGTGACACCTATCTGTCCATCGAGCACCTGATCCTCGGCCTCGTCGACGACCGCGGCGCCGTGGGGGACCTCTTCCGCGCCCAGGGAATGACCACCGAGGCGGTTCTCGAAGCATTGCAGCGTGTCCGGGGCAGCCGGCGGGTCACCACCGAGGACCCGGAGGACACCCTGAACGCACTCGAGCAGTACGGGCGCGACCTGACCGCCATCGCCCGTCAGGGCAAACTCGACCCGGTCATCGGCCGGGACGACGAGATCCGCCGTGTCATCCAGGTCCTCTCCCGTCGGACCAAGAACAACCCGGTCCTCATCGGTGAGCCGGGTGTCGGCAAGACCGCCATCGTCGAGGGTCTTGCCCGTCGAATCGCCGCCGGCGACGTTCCGGAGGGTTTGAAGGACAAGCGCATCGTCGCTCTCGATCTCGGCTCGATGGTCGCCGGGGCCAAGTACCGCGGCGAGTTCGAGGAGAGGCTGAAGGCGGTCCTCGAGGAGATCCGGGAGTCCGAGGGCCAGATCATCACCTTCCTCGACGAGTTGCACACGCTGGTCGGGGCCGGTGCGGCGGAGGGGGCCATGGACGCCTCCAACATGCTCAAGCCGATGCTCGCCCGCGGCGAGCTGCGGATGATCGGCGCCACGACCCTCGACGAGTACCGGAAGCACATAGAGAAGGACGCCGCCCTGGAGCGGCGGTTCCAGCCGGTGCTGGTCGAGCCGCCCACCGTGGAGGACACGATCGGAATCCTGCGCGGCCTCAAGGAGCGCTACGAGGTGCATCACGGCGTCCGGATCACCGACTCGGCGCTGGTGGCAGCGGCCGTGCTCTCCGACCGGTACATCACCTCGCGCTTCCTGCCCGACAAGGCGATCGACCTGATCGATGAGGCGGCGTCCCGTCTCCGCATCGAGATCGACTCCATGCCCGAGGAGATCGACGAGCTGACCCGTCGCCGGATCCAGCTCGAGATCGAGCGCGAGGCGTTGCGCAAGGAGTCGGATCAGGCGTCGCAGGAGCGTCTCGCAGCCCTCGAGGAGGAGCTGGCCAACCTGAACGAGGAGATCGACGCCCTGTCCGCGCGCTGGAACCGGGAGAAGGAGGCCATCGCGGAGATCCGCCGGATCAAGGCGGAGATGGAGGACGCCCGGGCCGCCGCCGAGATCGCAGAGAGGGACGGCGACCTGGCAAGGGCCGCCGAGCTCCGCTACGGCACCCTGACCACCCTGGCCGCTCAGCTCGAAGAGAAGGAGGCCGACCTCGCCCGCATCCACGAGCAGGGCTCGCTCCTCTCGGAGGAGGTCGGAGACCACGACGTCGCCGAGGTCGTGTCACGGTGGACCGGAATCCCCGTCAGCCGCCTCATGGCAGGGGAGACCGAGAAGCTGATCCATCTCGAGGAGCACCTCCACGAGCGGGTCGTCGGACAGGATGCCGCCGTCGCTGCCGTGGCCAATGCGGTGCGTCGGAGCCGGACCGGTCTCGCCGACCCCAACCGTCCCGTCGGCTCGTTCCTCTTCCTCGGCCCCACCGGTGTCGGGAAGACCGAGCTGGCACGGGCTCTCGCCGAGTTCCTGTTCGACGACGAGCGGTCGATGGTCCGCATCGACATGTCCGAGTACATGGAGAAGCACTCGGTCAGCCGTCTCATCGGGGCGCCGCCGGGCTACGTGGGCTATGACGAGGGCGGTCAGCTGACCGAGGCCGTCCGTCGTCGTCCGTACTCGG
>JAGFIR010000123.1 GCA_024103415.1 Acidimicrobiales bacterium | reverse complement strand
ACCAACACGCTCAGCCAACGTCCGCGTAATCGCAGCAGTCAACGTCGTCTTCCCATGGTCAATATGACCCATCGTCCCCACATTCACATGCGGCTTCGAACGCTCAAACTTCGCCTTCGCCATCTCTAGCGATTCCTTTCCGTTCCACGAGAACCCGACGCAGGACGCCGGTCTTCTGCTTTCACTTTCCGTAGCGGCGGGCAGACTCGAACTGCCGACCTCTCGATTATGAGTCGAGCGCTCTCACCAGCTGAGCTACGCCGCCTCGACACCGTCAGGCGTCCGGGATGGGTCACTCCCGCACGAAAGCATCGCACACGACGCAATCGTGGAGCCCCGTTCCGGATTCGAACCGAAGACCTCTTCCTTACCATGGAAGCGCTCTACCAACTGAGCTAACGGGGCTTGGTTGTCATGAGCCGGCAATCGGCCGGTTGGTGCCGGGAGAAGGATTCGAACCTCCGTAGGCGTCAGCCGGCAGATTTACAGTCTGCTTCCTTTGACCACTCGGACATCCCGGCGCGCACCAAAACCGTGCGCCGGGCGCACGGTCTGGACCGTCGATTGTAATAGCGGCGGCGCCAAGTCACCAAAGCGCCAGGGCCCTCAGCGACTCACTCCCGAGGCCATGTCGAGGAGTCTCTGAATGCGCTCGTCGGTGGGGGGATGAGTGCTGAAGAGCTTGAGGAACCCGCCGCCGCGGACGGCCTTGAGCGGGTTGTCGATGAACATCTGGCTGTGCGCGGGGTCGACGTTCATCGGGATCCGCGCTGTGCCGGCGGAGATCTTCTCCAGTGCCGACGCCAGCTTGAGCGGACGACCCGTGATCTCGGCGCCGGTGTGGTCGGCCTGGAACTCCCGGGTCCGGGAGATGGCGAAGCGGATGAGCATCGCCGCCAGCGGGGCGACGATCAGCGAGATGAGCAGACCGATGGCCCCGAGCGGGTTGTTGCGGTCGTCGCCACGGCCGAACCAGAAGGCGAACCGCATCAGGATGGAGATGGCGGCACCGATCATCGCCGCGATGCTCGAGATCAGGATGTCCCGGTTGCGGACGTGGGCCAGCTCGTGGGCGAGGACCCCTTCGAGCTCGTCGTGGTCGAGCACCTGCAGGATCCCGGTGGTGACGGCCACTGCGGCCTTGTTCGGCGACCGGCCAGTGGCGAAAGCGTTGGGCTGTGGAGAGTCGATCACGTAGAGCGCCGGCATCGGCATGTTGGTGCCGGTGGTGAGCCGCCGCATGATGGCGTAGAACTGGGGCAACTCCTCCTCCGTGACGGGGCGGGCCCTCGTGGCAGCGAGGGCGATCTTGTCGGAGAAGAAGTAGGCGGCGAAGTTGAACAGCACCGCGATGCCGATGGCGAGACCGGGCCCGTTCTGCGCCCCTCCGAACAGGGCGAAGGTGACCCAGAAGAGCAGTGCGGTCAGTACGGCCAGCAGCCCAACGGTCTTGGCGTTGTTCATGCCCCAATCGTAAGTACTTGGTACCCGGTACTGAGTACCGGGATTGGCGCGCAGGTATTCGCTTCCCCCTAGGGCCTCTTGGCGACCAGCACCATGAAGCCGCCCAGGCCGCGAGGATGGAGCAGGGTCTCGATCTCGGTCTTCACGGTCCGGAGGCGCAGCCTCCGGTCGTGATCACCCTCCCGGGCCGCCTCGAGCTCGGCGGCCCGCAGTTCACTCAGATGCTCCCTCAGCCCGAGCCCGGCCAGGAAGTCGTCCTGACGAACCAGCTCGACCTCGGCCCCGGCGTCGCGGGCTGCCGCGGCGATCGCCGAGAACTCGACGTCGGCGGTGATGTCGGTCTCCCCGGGGAAGTCGAGAGGGTGCGGCCCGAGGTGATGTGACTGGTAGGTGCGGAGGGTGCCGTCACCCCGTCGTGGCAACAGGTCCTCCGAAGTGCCGCCGTAGTCGATGATGAGGAGGCTCCCCGACTGCATCCGCCCCAGCACGTCACGCACCCACTCCCCGGCAGCGAGCTGGACCTCGACCCAGCCACCGTCGCCCACCTCTGCGGCGTGCTGCTCGAGCCATCCGGCGACCGCGGGCCGTACCGGGGCGTCCACGAAGACCAGGTCGTCCCCCTCGAGCCCGACCCATCGCTCCCGCCAGGCCCCTCCGACACGCTGGGCCAGGGCCATCGGGAGGTTGTCGAGCAATTCGTTGGCGATGACCACCCCGCGGACCCGGTCCGGGATCGTCTCGCTGATCTCGACGTCGGGCAGCGAGGCGGCCAGGGATGCTCGTGCTGCGGGCGAGACATCGACCGCAACAGCAGGAGCCCGGACCTCCTCGAGCAGGGGTCGCAGCAGTGAGCCCGATCCGGCGCCCACCTCGACGACCTGGAACGGCTCGCCGATCCTCGCGCGCTCGGTCGCCACGAACCGGGCCAGGGTCCGGCCAAACAGCGGGCTCACCTCCGGTGAGGTGAGGAAGTCGCCGGCCTTCTCGGAACGGAGCTTCGAGCCGCCGAAGAAGCCCTCGGGGTGATACAGCGACAGCTCCATGAATCGCTCGAACGGCATCGGCCCCCGGGCGGCGATCTCGGCTGCGATGGTGGCCTTGAGGCTCATGTCGTTATCTTCCGGTGCATGTGGTTTGGTTTGTCCATCTTCGTCACCGACAAGTCGATTCGGCCAGACGAGGTCGCGGTGGAGGCCGAGGCCAGGGGTTTCGACTCGCTCTGGTTCCCCGAGCACTCCCACATCCCGGCCTCGCGGGAGACCCCCTGGGGCGGCGTCGAAGGTGCTCCGCCCCTTCCCGAGATGTACTGGCGCACACTCGACACCTTCGTGGCGCTGACCGCCGCGGCCATGGTCACCGAGAAGCTCCGCCTCGGCACCGGGATCACCTTGCTGGCGCAGCGTGACCCGATCTGGACCGCCAAGGAGGTCGCCAGCCTCGACCACATCTCCGGGGGCCGCGTCCTCTTCGGCATCGGATACGGGTGGAACAAGGAGGAGTTGGCGAGCCACGGTGTGGCGTACAACGAGAGACGAGCCCTGCTTCGGGAGAAGATGTTGATCATGAAGTCCCTCTGGACCGAGGATGAGGCCTCGTTCCAGGGCGAGCACCTGAAGCTGGAGCCGTCATGGGCTTGGCCCAAGCCCGTCCAGAAGCCACATCCACCGGTCATCATGGGTGCGGAGGCCGGGCCCCGCACGATCGCCGACATGGTGGAGTTCTGCGACGGGTGGATGCCGCTGGCGACACGGCACGACATCGCGGGCAAAGTCGAGCAGGTCCGTGAGAGCGTGGCCGCGGCGGGTCGCGACCCCTCGACCTTCCAGATCATCGCCTCCAACGCCCGACCGGAGACCCTGGACACGCTCCGGGAGATCGGGGTCGACGGGGCCATCTTCGGTCTGCCATCGAAGGGCCGGGACGACGTCATGTCCCGTCTCGACCACCTCACGGAGGCACTCGACCTGGCCTGAGCCCGGTCCGCAACAAATGCGGACGCATCCTGTCCGCCTGGCTCCCTACCGTCCCCAATCCGCATTTTTCCGACGTGCAGGGAGATGAGCACATGACAGCGATGATTCGGGCCGAAGGGCTCGTCAAGAGGTACGGGGAGGTCGAGGCGCTGAACGGCCTCGATCTCGAAGTCCCCGCGGGCAGCGTCCTCGGGCTCCTGGGGCCGAATGGCGCCGGGAAGACGACGGCGGTGCGCATCTTCACCACGCTCCTCCAGGCCGACGGCGGGCATGCTGAGGTCGCCGGCATCGACGTGCTGGCTCGGCCCGACGACGTGAGACGCCGCATCGGGTTGTCCGGTCAGTACGCCGCCGTCGACGAGCATCTCACGGGGTTCGAGAACCTCGAGATGGTCGGCCGGCTCTACCGGTTGGGACGCGAGCGGGCGAGGGCGAGGGCCACTGAGCTCCTCGAGCGCTTCTACCTGGACCGGGCGGCCAAGCGCCCCGTAAAGACCTACTCGGGCGGTATGAGGCGACGGCTCGACCTTGCCGCCGCTCTTGTGGCGGTGCCGGACGTCGTCTTCCTCGACGAACCGACCACCGGTCTCGACCCGAGGAGCCGGGCGGCCATGTGGGACGTGATCCGCGAGCTGATCGCCGAGGGCGTGACGTTGCTGCTCACCACCCAGTACCTGGAGGAGGCCGACCGGCTCGCCGACTCCATCCTCGTCATCGACGAGGGCCACGCCATAGCCCGGGGCACGGCCGACGAGCTGAAGCGTCAGATCGGAGGCGAGCGGGTCGAGCTCGTGCTCGAGTCGGCCGACGATCTGCCCGGCGTCGCCGAGGCGCTGAAGCACATCGCCGACGGCGAGGTCACCACCGACCCGCACACCCGCACGATCCTGGCGCCGGTGACCGGAGGCAGCTCGACCCTGGTCGAGGTGCTCCGCCATCTCAACGGCGTCGGCGTGCTCGACGTCGCGCTCCGCCGCCCCACCCTGGACGACGTGTTCCTGTCGCTCACGGGTCACGGAGCGGAGCAGGCCGCCACCGAGGCAGCGAAGGAGGACTGGGAATGACCACTCTGAGATGGGCTTTCGCCGACGGGTTCGTCGTCGCCAAGCGAAACCTGATCAAGATCTTCCGGGTCCCGGAGATCCTGGTCTGGGTGCTGCTCTCGCCGATCATGTTCGTGCTGTTGTTCGCCTACGTGTTCGGCGGGGCGATCAACGTGCCGGGTGGCGTCGCCTACCGGGAGTTCCTGATCGCAGGGATCTTCGCCCAGACCGTGGTGTTCGGCTCCACGTTCACAGGTGTGGGGATCGCCGAGGACATGCAGAAGGGGATCATCGATCGCTTCCGGTCGCTACCCATGTCCCGCTCGGCCGTCCTCTTCGGTCGCACGGCCAGTGACATCTTCTACAACGTGGTGTCGATCGCGATCATGGCCCTGACCGGTCTGGTCGTGGGCTGGCGGATCCGGGGCTCGATCCTCGACGCCGTGGCGGGGTTCGCGCTGCTCCTGCTGTTCGCCTACGCCTTCTCGTGGATCATGGCCTCGGTCGGCATCGCG
>JAGFIR010000120.1 GCA_024103415.1 Acidimicrobiales bacterium | reverse complement strand
GGGCCCGGAGGGCAGCCGGGAACATAGACGTCGACGGGGACCACCTGGTCCACACCCTGGACGAGGGCGTAGTTGTTGAACATCCCGCCGGTGGAGGCGCACACGCCCATCGAGATCACCCACTTGGGATCGGGCATCTGGTCGTAGACCTGGCGGAGGACAGGGGCCATCTTCTGGCTCACCCGCCCGGCCACGATCATCAGGTCGGCCTGGCGGGGAGAGGCGCGGAACACCTCCATCCCGAATCGGGCGAGGTCGTAGTGGGCCGCGCCCGTGGCCATCATCTCGATGGCGCAGCAGGCGAGCCCGAACGTGGCCGGGAACATCGAGCGGGTCCGGGCCCAGTTGGCGGCCAACTCGAGCTTGGTCATCAGGATGTTTCCGGGGGCGGTCGCGGCCATCAGGCGGCCTCCCTGTCGATGTAGCGGCGGCGCTGGTGCACGTTCCAGTCGAGCGCGCCACGCTTCCACACGTAGGCGAGCGTCTCGGCGACGAAGAAGGTGAACAGGAGCATGGCGGCCACGCCGTACCAGCCGAGGTCGGTCCAGATGACGGCATAGGCGAAGTAGAAGATGATCTCGACGTCGAAGATCACGAAGAGCATGGCGACCAGATAGAACTTCACCGGGAAGCGCTGGGACGGTTCGTGCTCGGGGAGGATGCCCGATTCGTAAGGCGCCAGCTTCTCCGGGGTGGGGTTGTCCGGCCTCACCAGCCTGGATGCGACCAGCGTCACCGCCACGAAACCGGCTGCCAGCACCAGCATGACCGCGATCGGCAGGTAGTCGGCCAACGTCACGGGCGTGAGCATAGAGCGACCCCGGAAAGGGCGGTAAATCACAAGGCCCCGGCCATGAGCCGGGGCGAATTCGGTACCTGGTACCTGGTACCTGGACTGCTCTTCCGCTCGACGGGGGAGAAGTCCACGGAGGTACGGCCTATCTCACGGGAAGGACGCGGACCATCGCCGCCAGGGCGTCGTATGCCCGCTCGCCGAACTGCTTCTCGTCCTCGTCCAGGAGGTTGGACATCACCTTGAGGGTCCACTCCATGAGCGGGCGGTTGCGCAGACCGGTGTGGGCCAGTGTCCGCATCACCGCCGGACGGCCGATGGCCTTCACGAAGATCCGGGCCATCTTGTAATAGAGGCCGAACTCGTCCTCGAGGTGCTGGGTGTACCTGTGAAGGAGGCTGAAGTCGTCCGCTCCGATCGCCTGGCTCACATAGTGGGCCGCGAGACGGCCGGTCTCGTAGGCATAGGAGATCCCCTCGCCGTTCCACGGGTTGATGGCCCCGGCGGCGTCGCCGACCACCACCCAGTTGGCGCCGACCAGCGGTCCTCTGGAGTAGGACATGATCAGCTTCCCGCCCATCGGCTTGGAGACCCGGCTCTCCTCCGACAGCCCCCAGTACTCGGGGGCGGTGGCGACGTAGTCGTTCATCATGTTCGTGGTGTTGACGTGTTTCCACCGCGTGAAGGTGGAGAGCAGCCCGACACCGACGTTGACCGTCCCGTCGCCGAGGGGGAACACCCAGCCGTATCCCGGCATCGTCGCCCCCGATGAGTCACGCAGGTCGAGCTGGCTCTCGAGGAACGGGTCGGTCGACCGGGGCGACGAGAAGTAGCCGCGGGCCGCCAGGCCCAGGGGGTAGTCCTTGCGGCGGGTGACACCGAGTTCCCGCCCGAAGCGGTTCTGAGAGCCGTCGGCGATGATCGTGATCCCGGGCGTGACCCGTTCCACCTCGCCACCCGAGTTGAGATCCACCGCGGTGACCCGACCGTCCTCCAGCACCGGGCTGGCCGTCGTCTTCTGACGGACGGTGACACCCTCCTTCTCGGCGAGGCGTGCCACCTGCTCGTCGAGATCGCGTCGTCTGATCACCCCGCCCCAGTTGGGGTACCTGGAGTGCTCGGGCCAGCTCATCTCGATCATCAGGTCGTCACCGGCGTAGCTGCGCAGACCGTCGATGCGGTGGAACGCCGGTGTGTCGAAGTCGAAGCCCATGTCCATGAGCTGATAGATCGCCCGAGGGGTCAGGCCGTCGCCGCATGTCTTGTCCCTGGGGTACTCCTTGGCCTCGACCAGGGTGACCTGGTGACCGGCACGGGCCAGCCAGATGGCGGCGGAGCTGCCGGCAGGACCACCACCGACGACGAGGATTTCGGGCGAAGCCATCGGCCGTCAGGGTAGAGGCTGCCGGTTACTCGGAGAACCCGACGCGGGGTTATCGTCGCCGGCGATGAGCGAGCTGTCCCCTGCCACGGTGGCGCGCCTCCCTCGTTACCTGAGGTTGCTGGAGGAGCATTCGAGTTCGGAGACGGTCAGCTCGGCCGTGCTCGCCGAGGCGGCCCGGGTGACCGCCGCCAACGTGAGGCGGGACCTGGCGTCGCTCGGTTTCCAGGGCACGAGGGGCGTGGGCTACTCGACTGCCGACCTGGCGGCCCGCATCCGCCGCGAGCTCGGTCTCGAGAAGCGCCGCCGCGTGGGGATCATCGGTGCCGGGAACCTGGGCACCGCGCTCGCCGGGTACACCTCTCTGCCGAAGCGTGGCTTCGACGTGACGGCCCTCTACGACAACGACCCCCGGAGGATCGGCGTCGAGGTGGCCGGGCTGACCATCCGGGACATGGCCAATGTGCCCGACGACGCGGCCGACGGCCT
>JAGFIR010000107.1 GCA_024103415.1 Acidimicrobiales bacterium | reverse complement strand
GGGCGGTGATCCTCAGCTACTTCGCCGTGCCGCCCCAGTTCCAGTTCCGCGTGCTCTTCTGGGGCATCTTCGGTGCCCTGGTGCTCCGGGCGGTGTTCATCTTCGCCGGGGTGGCGCTGATCGAGCGGTTCGACTGGATCCTGTACGTCTTCGGGGCGTTCCTGGTCTTCACGGCGTTCCGGATCGCCCGTCACCAGGACGTGGAGGTGCACCCGGAGAACAACCCGGTCCTGAAGGTCGTGAGGAAGATCGTCCCGTCGACCACCGAGTACGACGGTCAGAAACTCTTCACCCGGGTCTCGGGACGTCTGCTGGCGACCCCGTTGTTCGCCGTGCTGATCCTCATCGAGTCCACCGACGTGGTGTTCGCAGTCGACTCGATCCCGGCGATCCTGGCCGTGAGCCGGGAGCCATTCATCGTCTTCTCTTCGAACGCATTCGCCATCCTCGGCTTGCGCGCCCTCTACTTCCTGCTCGCCGGCATGGCGGGGAGGTTCCGCTATCTCAACATCGGGCTGGGGGTGATCCTCGGGTTCGTGGGCGTGAAGATGCTCATCCACAACCAGGTCCACTTCCCGATCTGGCTCAGCCTCACCGTGATCGGCGTCGTGCTCGCCATCACGATCTGGGCGTCGCTCCGGGCGGACAAGCGAGATAACGCCGCCACTGGAGAGTCGACCGTTCCAGAGGAGTAGCCCCTTACCCCCGCCTCCGCTTCGCTGCGGCGGCGGTACCTTCCCCCACTTCGTGGGGGTGGGCGCTACCCCCTACCCCCGGCCTTCGGCCGGCGGTACCTTCCCCCAGCTTCGCTGGGGGACTTATCGGGTCTCTAGAGCTGGCCCGAGTCGGCCCCCGGCAGGTTGGCCATGTAGTCGGGGTCGTCATACCTGCTCAACAGGAACTCGCCCGCGTACTCCGGCAGTGACTCCCCAGCGACATGGGCGGCGAGCAGGTCGGCGGCGCCGCAGGCGACCATCACCCCGAATCCGCTGAAGCCACAGATCAGATGCAGGCCTTCGGGCCCGGCAGGCCCGATGAGCGGCCGGTTCTCCACGGTCTTCGTGTAGTAGCCGCCATCGATGCGGGCCTCGGGCAGATGGTCGCGGTAGGCCTCCAGGCCGGGGATCATCGTGGTGAGCCCCCGGATCACCGCCTCCGGATAGAGGGGGTCTTCGGGCAGCGGGTAGACGGGGTCGTCCACGACGTGGTCGTGGTACTCCCAGAGCGCCAGGAACCACGACGACCCCTCACCACCCTCGGGTCGCCCGTGACAGAACACCGGCATCTTGCCCAGGAGGTCGTCCCGGCCCAGCTCGGCCAGGCCAGCCCGCTCCTCCTCCGACCAGTCGATCCACTGCGGATCGGACCAGATGAGCATCGGTGCGTCACGGGGGATGACACCGAGGTGGTCGCGCAAGGCCACTTTGAGATGCAGTTCGGAGCGGAGGGGCAGTTCGAGCCCCGCGAGACGTCCCACCTCCCGGCTCATCGGCCCGGCGGCAACCACCACGACAGGTGCCTCGATGACATCGCCGCCGGCGAGTCGGACGCCCCGGACACGGTCCCCGTCCACGTCGATCGCGGTGACCGTGTCCACCACCCGGACGGCGCCGTTTCTCTCCGACTCCTCCAGCATCCAGGAACCGAGTTGCTGGGCGCTGAACCACCCCGCCCGCCGCACATGGACGGCGCCCTTCGCCTCGGGAGTCAGATAGGGGAAGTGCTTCGCCAGATCCGGTTGGTTCAGTATGTCGACCCCGTCGGCGTGGTCGCCGTAGGGCACCGGTCCGGGATGACGCCGCACGGCACCGGCGCCGAAGGTGGTGATGACGTCGGCCTGGGCCTCCATGACCGCGAGCTTCACGAGGTCCGCCGTGACGAACAGGTATCCGCGGCGGCTCAGGCCGAAGACGCCGTTCGACTCCTCCGAGAACTCCTCGAGCAGGTCGATGGATCGGTTCATCAACCCGACCATCGATTCGGAGGGCCACCAGTTCCGGTAACACTCGGTCGACTTGTCGGAGGTGAGCGTGAGTGGCGGACGGGGGTCGACGATGACGACCTTGCCCACCTTCCGGCGCACGGCGAGTTGATGGGCCGCGGCCACCCCGGCGATGCCGGCGCCGACGACCACCGCGTCGGCAGTCGTCATGGTCGGTCCAGGAACTCCCTGACCCGGTCGGCGACGGCCTGCGGCGTGAAGCCGAGGTTCTCGGCGATGACCTTGTCCGGGGCCGAGGCGCCGAAATGGTCGATGCCGATCATCAACCCGTGCTCGCCGACGATGCGCTCCCAGCCGAACGTGGCCGCGGCCTCGATGGAGATCCGCGGCGCATCGCCCAGGACCTGCTGCCGGTACTCCTCGGGCTGCTCGAAGAACAGCTCCCAGCAGGGGAGCGACACGACGCGGGCCCGGACACCGGACTCGTCCAGGATCGAGGCCGCCTCCAGCGCCACCCATACCTCGGAGCCGGTGGCCACGAGCGTGGCATCCGACCCGTCACGCACCACATAGCCACCGGAGGCGACGCCACCCGGTGGGAGGTCCAGGTCGGGCACGTTCTGACGGGTCAGCACCAGCCCGACGGGGCCGTCGTGCCGGTTCAGCGCCAGCTCCCAGGCCTGGAGGGCCTCGCCGGCGTCGGCGGGTCGGATCACCCACAGGTCGGGCATGGCACGCAGGGAGGCGAGATGCTCGATGGGCTGATGGGTCGGCCCGTCCTCACCGAGGAACACCGAGTCGTGGGTCCACACCCAAACCGACGGGATCTTCATCAACGCCGAGAGCCGGACTGCCGGCCGCATGTAGTCGCTGAACACGAAGAAGGTGGCGCCGTAGGGCTTGAGCCCACCGTGGATGGCCATGCCGTTCACGATGGTCCCCATGGCGTGCTCCCGGACTCCGAACGGGATGTCCCGGGCCGCCGGGTCGGAGGGCGAGAAGAGCCGGCCCTTCTCGATGACGGTCTTCGTCGACTCGGCCAGGTCGGCGGAGCCACCGATGAACCCGGGGCACTTGGCAGCGATCTCGCCGAACAGGGCTCCAGCCGACGCCCGGGTCGCCATCGCCTTGCCGGGCTCGAGCGCCGTTCCCTCCAGGGTCACCGGTGCGGGCTCGTGGAGCTCACGCCACAGGGTTCGGGTCTCCTCGTCGGCCGACTCGAGACGCTGCTTCCAGGCGGCATGGGCTTCCCGCCCGCGGTCCATCGAACGGGAGAAGAACTCGTACACCGAGGGGTCGACGTGGAAGTCGACGTCGGGGTCGAAGCCCATCGCCTCCTTGGCGCCCCGTATCTCCTCGACGCCCAGCGGATTGCCGTGCGACTTGGCGCTCCCCTCGAGTGTGGGTGCTCCCTTGGCGATCCGGGTCTTGCAGCTGATCAGAGTCGGGCGGTCCTCGACGGAACGGGCCTCCTCGATGGCGGCGGCGATCGCCTCTCGATCGTGGCCGTCGACCGTGAGGGTGTGCCAGCCGAACGACTGGAAGCGCTTGGGCACGTCGTCGGTGAAAGTGATCGACGTCGAGCCGTCGATCGAGATCTCGTTGTCGTCGTACAGGTAGATGAGACGGCCCAGGCCGAAGTGACCGGCGGCCGACGCCGACTCGGAGCTGATCCCCTCCATGAGGTCGCCGTCGGAGACGAAGGCGTAGGTGTAGTGGTCGACCAGTTCGGGACCGAGACGGGCACGCAGATGCGCTTCGGCGAGCGCCATTCCGACTGCGGTGCCGAAGCCCTGGCCCAGGGGCCCGGTGGTCATCTCGATCCCGCGCTCGTGGTCGATCTCGGGATGCCCGGCCGTGTGGCTTCCCCACTGCCGGAACGACTTGATGTCATCGAGGGTGAGAGGGAACCCGGCCAGGTGGAGCAGGGCGTAGAGGAGCATCGAGCCGTGCCCGTTGGACAGGACGAACCGATCGCGGTCGGCCCACGTCGGCTCATCGGGGTCGACCACGAGGAAGCGGGTCCACAGGGTGACGGCGATGTCGGCCATCCCCATCGGCGCTCCCGGGTGGCCGCTGTTCGCTTTCTGGACGGCGTCCATGGCCAGACCCTTGATCGTGTTGACCGCGAGGTCCTCCATGGCGGTTCGGTCGGCTGTCTCGGTACCCATCGACCCGAGGGTACCCATCGGGACCGGTGCTCCCACCCGGATCAGACGGGCCGGCACACCTCGCAGGGCTGGTACCCGACCGTCTCCTCGATGCCGTGGAGGTCGACCACGTTCTCCGGCTTGGAGCGTCGGATGTGCCGGCAAGTGGGGTGACAGAAGATCTTCGTCCGAATGTTGGCCCGGAAACGGATCCCCCGGCTGGCCAGCTTCTCCAGCCAGAGCGGATCGGCTCCCTCGTGGTCGAGCAGCGCCAGCTTGTTCGCCGGATTGCCGAGGGAGTAGTTGCCGATCCGCCCGTCCGATCGCACCACCCGGTGGCAGGGGATCATCAACGGGATCGGGTTGCGGGCGACCGCCGAGCCCGCCGCCCGCACCGCCGACGGCCTGCCCGCCTCCTTGGCCAGCCACGCGTAGGAGCGGACCTCTCCTCTGGGGATCCTGGCAGTGACCTCGAGCACCTTCTCCTGGAAGGGAGTGACCGTGCGGAGGTCGACGGGCACCTTGCCCGGCCGGCCGGCTTCGATCGCCTCCGGGAGATGACGGGCCCAGGCCCGCGGCGCCTCGGCTCTGAGCAGGGCGCGGCCGGTCCGCTTCTGGAAGTGCGTCTGCCAGTCGTCGCCGGCGAGGCCGAGTCCGGAGACCCCGGTCAGGTTGAAGGTGACGACGACCGTCCCGATGGGGGACTCGTAGTAGTCGAACCCGTCGGCGAGACCGGTGCCAAGGGCCACGCCCTCGCTGATCCCCTCGGGGAGGTCGCCGACCAGGGCGGCAAGTTCACGCTCGAGCGTCATACGTCTCGGCCTCCATGATCGTGCGCAGCCGGCCCAGGCCGCGGTGGATGTCTGTCTTCACAGTTCCGACGGGTCTGCCGGTTGCCTCGGCGATCTCGTCTATGCCCAGGCCCACGACGTGACGGAGCACGACGGCGGTGCGCTGTGTCGGGGGCAGCGCATTGAGACGGCGATCCCAGGCGGCGCCGTCGACCATCTCGGGATCCTCGACCCCCTGGGGCTCGGTCAGTTTGACCAGGGTGGGTCGGCGGGACTTGCTGCGGAGGTGGTTCCTCCCCAGGTTGAGGGCGATGGTCCAGAGCCAGGGCTCCAGCTTCAACTCGCAGATCCGGTCGTGCTGATAGCCGCAGAGGGCCTGGTAGGCGCGGATGAGGGTCTCCTGGGTGAGGTCCTCCGCCTCGTGGTGGTCTCCGGACATGCGACGCAGACCCCAGTAGAGGCGGCGGCCCATGCGCTCTACCACCCTCGGGAATGTCCCGTAGAGGTCGGTGGCGAGCGCGCGCACCAGATCGTCGTCCATGTGGTCTTCCATCACTGTGTAGAACCCCGGCGGGCGGCCCTCGGTTGCACCCCGATAGTCTGGTCGGGGATGGCCACCCACGAGATCGAGAGCGTCCTCGCCGCCGCCGAGGAGCGGGTCGGAAGAGGGGAGTCGCTCGCCGGGACCGGATTCCGGAGAGTGGTCCGCGAAGTGAAGAAGAGCCCCGATCTCGCCGAACGCTACGGCGAGCGGATCGCCCGCATCGACGACGCCGCGTTCCGGAGATGGCCGTGGCTGATCATCCCGATCGTCCCCGGGACCGTCCTCGCCGTGGTCGCCTTGCTCGGTGGTCTCGGGCTCGTCGCCTGGTCCTACCGGCTGGTGGAGTCCGGCCGCGAGGCCATGGCGATCCTCTCGTTCTTCGCCGGGTTCGGCATGCTCGTCGCCAGCACCCACGGTCTCGGCCACCTGGTGGTGGGTCGGCTCCTCGGCATCCGCTTCACCTCCTGGTACGTCGCATCGCCGACCAAGCCCCAGCCGGGCGTGAAGATCGAATACGCCAGCTACCTGAGGTCGACACGCACCAAGCGGGCCTGGATGCACGCCGCGGGCGCAATCGTCACCAAGATCGTCCCGTTCGCCCTCATCGGGGCGGCCCGCGCCGCCGGGCTCCCCGACTGGGTGACCTGGGCGCTGGTGGGCATCGGGCTGGTGATGATCCTCTCGGACGTCTTCTTCTCGACGAAGAGCTCCGACTGGTCCCGGGTGCTCCGGGAGCTGCGGGCCTAGGACTCCTCTTCCACCGACATCAGCGGGATCGAGCCGTCGACCGCGTGCATCTCCTCGTGTGATGCGACCTTCGCCATGTAATCGAGGTCGTCGAGCGCCTCGACCAGGTCGACGGAGATCAGGTGCCGCGTGATGGGACCGCCGGCGCGGTCGAACTCCCGGGCCTTCCGGATCACGGCCGCCGAGGCGTCGTCGATGCGCCGGTGCTGGGCGAGATGATCGTCCCACGAGTGGTTGACGAAGAGCTCGGTGATGCGCGTGGGCTCGGACACGTTGCGCATGAGCCGCCAGCGGTAGGCGCCCGTGGTGAGCCGCACGAGGCGGAGTTGCTGCATCACCTTGAGGAACTCCGGGATGTCCTCTTCGTCGACGATCCATGTGTTGAGGACGATCACGGGTCCTTCCTCCGACAGATCGGACCCGGCGGTGTCGTCGATGTGGGGGTTCAGGGAGTCGGCGTAGGTGAAGGCCGGCTCCTCGATCTCCTCGAGCCTGGGGATCCGGAACCTGGGCGTGGCGAGACCGAGTAGCACGGATCCGATCGAGAAGCCGACGATCGTGGCCCTCGTGCCGAACTGGTCGGCCACGATGCCGGTGAGGATCGAGCCGATCGGCGTGATCCCGGCGAAGGCCAGGTTGTAGAGCGAGAGCGCCCTTCCCTTGATCCAATCCGGCGACATCAACTGTGCCGTCGTGTTCATGGTCGCCAGGGACAGCAGCCAGAAGACACCGCAGGCCAGCATGCACAGCCCGGCCAGCACCAGGTTCGGGGCGAGACCGAGCAGGATCCCGGACACGCCGAAGAGCAGGATGCCGAACGGGACGAGGTGGATACCGGTCTGCGTGATGCGTTGTCTGAAGACGACGCCGATGAGCGCGCCGAGCCCCATGGCACCGAGGAGGAAGCCGTAGGTCCCGGCAGAGCCGCCGAGCTCGGTGGTGTGACCGGGGAGCGCCGCCTGCACCACCGCCGAGGTGACGGCGAAGAGCGCGGCGAGTGCCAGGAGGTTCCGGAATCGCTCGGTGTAGCGGGCGTATCTCACGCCCATGGTCACGGCGTTGAAGACCGAGCTCTCCTCCCGCTCCCTGGCACCGAGCGTCGGGGCCACGAACAGGACGACGGCGATCATCGCCAGGTAGGTCACCGAGTTGATCCCGAACCCCCATTCCGCCCCGTAGGCGGCGACGATGGCCCCTCCCAACGCCGGCCCGATGGCCCGGGCCGAGTTGAAGGCCGCCGACTGCAGGGCGACCGCGGAGGCGATCATCCCCCTGGGCACCAGTTCGGGGAGGAGGGCCTGGGAGGAGGGCTGGTTGAGAGCGCCGCCCAGACCCAGCATCAGGCCGAGAAGGAGGAGAAGGACCGGGGTCATCTTCCCGAAGTGCGTGAGCAGCGCCATGCTCAGCGCCGAGAGGGCCATGATCGACTGGGCGAGGACCATGATCTTGGCCCGGTCGAACATGTCGGCGAGGGCGCCCGCGGTCAGGGAGAAGAACAGGAGCGGAAGGGTCGACGACGACACCATCAGGCCGACCCAGGTGTTCGAGCCGGTGAGCTCGAGCATCAGCCAGGACCCTGCGACGCTCTGGACGAACGTGCCGGTGGCCGAGAAAATCGTCGCCGACCACATTGCGCGGAAGCGAGGGATGCGGAGCGGTGCGGTCATCGGCGGCGCGGCCGATGCTATCGCTGCGCCGGTCGTCGATATGCAATCGATTCCGCCTACCTTCAATGGCGTGGAACGCGAGACCGCCTATTACGTCGGGAGCCAGGGAGGGCCGGGGGTCCTGTTGCTCCATTCGTTCTGGGGTCTCACGCCGTCGGTCAAGAAGCGTGCAGATCGGCTCGCCGACGAGGGGTTCACCGTGCTCGCTCCCGACATCACGTTCGGGGAGCTCCCTCCCACCGAGAAGGACGCGGTGGCGACCCTCGCCGATGCCGACGCCGACCGGCTGGCGAGGCTCGTCCTCATGTCGACCGGTTTCATCCACGACAAGGCCGGTGGGCGGCCGATCGGCGTGGTCGGGTTCGGCATGGGTGGATCGATGGGGCTGTGGGCCTCGGTCCGGGCCGCTGACGCCGTCGCCGCCACCGTCTCGTTCTACGGCACCCAGCAGATCGACTTCGCCGGCGCCCGGTCGTCGTACCTCATCCATCTCGCCGAGGAGGACGACTACATCACCGAGGACGAAGCCGTGTTCATGGAGGCGACCATGGGTCTCGAGTCGCTCCCGGTCGAGGTGCTGCGCTACCCGGGGACCAGTCATGGCTTTGGCGACCCCGAGAGCGAGGGTTACGACGAGGAGGCGTTCGAGCTGGCCTGGTCCCGAACGGTCGACTTCCTGCGCCGGGTCCTGGTCCCCTGAACCGGG
>JAGFIR010000097.1 GCA_024103415.1 Acidimicrobiales bacterium | reverse complement strand
TGCTCCAGGAGGACTCGACACGGACGCCACCGTCGTGTAGGTCGGCCCAGAAGTCCAGCCATCCGTCCTCCCCGTACTCGGCGATGGTGGCGAGCACGAAGGCGAGACCGGGCGACGAGGTGGCCGGGTGGGTGACGACGAGCAGTGAGGCCATCTCCGCGCTGCGCAGGTCGTCGAGGGTCTGCGGGATGGCGACGTCGTTGGCGGCGAGCCACTCCTTGTCGTAGTTGATGCAGACGTCGCCGAAGTCGATGGGCGTCACGGGGTCGCCCTCGATGCGGTTGGCCGGGTCGACGGTGTCGATGGCCGCCGCCGTGTGGGGCGCGAAGATCTCGTTGTCGAGGGCGCGGGACAGGAACGTCTCGTCGATGCCGAACATGACGTCGGCGAGGGGGTTGTCCTTGCTCAGGACCGCCTGGTTCACCATCGACCCGGCATCGCCTGCCGCCACAACCTCGACGGCGATGCCCGTCTCTCGGGTGAACTCGGCGAACGTCTCGTCCGTGACGCCGTCGCGGAACGAGTCGTGCGACAGGATGCGGAGGGTCTCGGGTGTCTCCCCGCCCTCGTCCCCGCACGCGGCGAGGATGAGCAGGGCTACCAGGATCAAAGCTCTTCTCATCGGCCAACTCCTTTCGAACGGGAGCGTCGATGAGGTCTCCCTGCGCCGGCATTACCCGGATCAGGTTCATTCGGTCGGAGCCTCCGCAGGCTCCCTCTCAGCCCGGTTTCACCGAGCTCCCGTCACACCCAGGCTAGCGGGGCGGGCCGATGACCAGAACGGTGTTGTGACCGCCGAAGCCGAACGAGTTGGAGATGGCGGGGCCGGGCGTCCACGGGCGGGCGCTGGTGACGATGTCGACGAGGGGGATCTCCGGGTCCTGGTTGCGCATCCCGACGTTGGGTGGCAGCTCCTCGCGGCGGATCGCCTCGACAACGGCGACGGCCTCGATCGATCCGGAAGCGCCCAGCGCGTGACCGGTGGTCCCCTTGATCGACGACACCGGCGGCTGGTGCTCGCCGAAGATGCGGGAGATGACGGAGCCCTCGGTGCGGTCGTTCAGCTCCGTTCCGGTGCCGTGGGCGTTGATGTAGAGGACGTCCGACGGCGCCAGCCCGGCGTCCTCCAGGGCGAGTCTGATCGCCCGCTCGGCCCCGGTTCCTTCCGGGTGGGGTGCCGTCACGTGATGGGCGTCGGCCGTGGAGGCCCCTCCCAGGACCTCCGCGAGCGGTGTCGCGCCCCGGGCTTCGGCGATCTCCTCCGCTTCGAGGACGAGGATCGCCGCGCCTTCGCCCATGACGAAGCCGTCACGGTCGACGTCGAAGGGCCGGGCGAAGCCGGTGGTGGAGAGGGCGCGGGCGGCGGTGAAGCCGGTGCGGGCCGTGGCGCGGGCCGCGGCCTCGGCCCCACCGACTATGACAACGTCGGCGTAGCCCCACTGGATCTGACGGAGGCCGTCGAGGATCGACTGGCTGCCCGCGGCGCACGCCACCACGGGGGTCGTCACCTGGCCGGCGAACCCGTACTTGATGGAGATGGCCGCAGCCGCAGCGTTGGCCATCATCATCGGGACGATGAATGGCGACGCCCGGGACACCTCGGCGTCGGTCTGGTGGACGAGCTCCTCGAGCGCCTCGAGACCCCCGATGCCGGTGGCGACCGCCACCGCGACCCGCGTCGGGTCGACGTCGATCCCCCCTGCCATCTCGATCGCCTCATGGGCGGCGACCAGGGCCATCTGGGTGAAGCGGTCGAGCCGGCGGGCGTCCTTCTTCGGAATCCAGGGCTCGGGGTCGAAGTCCTCCACGAGCCGGGGCGCGGGGCCCGGTTCGGCCTGGAGGCCCTTCCAGAGATCGTCGACCCCGACTCCGGGGGCGGCCACTGCGCCGATGCCGGTGACGACTGCGCGGCGCACGTTGCGGCTGTGGTCGGGCGAAGCCATGACGGAATCCTAGGGAGGGTCTTCTATTCGGGGAATACCCGGCGCTGAAGCTTGCGCATGCCTCCCAGCCAGCGTTCGTAGTCGTTGGCCTTGTTCTGGAAGAACTGCGCCACCTCGGGGTGGGGGAGGATGAGGAACCGCTCGTCGGCGAGACCCTCGACGACGGCGTCCGCAACCATGGACGGGTCGATCGCCTCGGGCCCGAGGAGTGTCTCGAACTCGGTGGCGGCGTCGAGCAGCCGGGTGCGGACACCCATCGGGCAGAGTGCCGACACCTTGATGCCGGCGTCCCCGTAGGTGATCGAGAGCCACTCGGCGAACGCCATCGCGGCGTGCTTGGTGACCGAGTACTGGGCGGCCTTGACGTTGGTGAGCAGTCCGGCCGCAGAGACCGTGGCCAGGAAGTAGCCCGCGCCCCTCGCCTTCCAGCCGGGGATGAGGTGCTTGGCGGCATGGACGTGGGACATGACGTTGACGTGCCACATCCGATCCCACTCCTCGGGGTCGGTCTGTTCGTCACCGATCATCCCGTAGCCGGCGTTGGCGCAGAAGAGATCGATGGGACCGAAGCGGTCCTCCGCCGTCTCGATCAACTCCCGGTTGGCCTCGGGGTCGGACACGTCCATGGCGACTGCGTGGGCGCCGATCTCCTCAGCCACCTCGGAGACCCGGTCGAAGTGGAGGTCGGAGAGGACCATTCCCCGGGGTCCCTCCTTGGCGAAGCGTCTCGCCATCGCCGCGCCGATGCCACTCCCGGCACCGGTGATCACCACGACCCTGTCGGCGATCCGCATGCCGCTCAGCGCACCGCGTCGAGGAAGTCGGTACCGGCCTTGATGGTAGGGACGAGGCCGCTGGCCATCGGCAGCAGGTGCTCGCCGTAGAAGCGGGCGTTGGCGACCTTCGCCTCGAGGAACTCGGGGTCGTAGCCCTCGACACCCTCCCTGGCGGCCACCGCCTGCACGGCCATCAGCCATCCGGCGGTCACCAGGCCGAACTGGCGGAGATAGGGCGTGGCACCGGCCAGCACCACGTCGGTCTCTCCGGCACCGAGACGGGCGCTGAGCCACTCGGTGGTGTCGACCAGGCCCTGGATGGCGCTGGTGAGACGGTCGCGGAACACCTCGAGATCGGGGTGGGCGTGCATCCGGTCCATGACCTCGGTCATCCCGGAGATGTGACGCGACACCGCGTCTCCGCCGTCGAGTGGCAGTTTGCGCAGGACCAGGTCGATGGCCTGGATGCCGTTGGTCCCCTCGTAGATCGGGGCGATCCGGGCGTCCCGGTAGTGCTGGGCGACGCCGGTCTCCTCGATGAACCCCATGCCACCGTGCACCTGGATCCCGACAGAGGTCATCTCCACTCCGAGGTCGGTGCACCATGCCTTCACCACCGGTGTGAGCAGGGCCACGGTGCTGGCGGCGTTGCGTCGGGTGGTCTCGTCGTCGGCGTGATGGGCGAGGTCGTTGTGGAGGGCGGTGTGATAGATGAGGGCCCGCATCGCCTCGGCGCTCGCCTTCATGGTCAGGAGCATCCGCTTCACGTCGGGGTGCTCGATGATCGGGACCTCTTCGGTCCCGCCGGGCCGGCGGCCCTGGATCCGCTCCCGGGCGTAGGCGAGTGACTGCTGATAGGAGCGCTCGGTGAGGGCGAGGCCTTCGATGCCGACGCCGATGCGGGCCGTGTTCATCATCGTGAACATGTTCCGCATGCCCTCGAACTCGTTGCCGACCATCCAGCCGACTGCTCCCTCGCCGCCGTCGCCGAAGGAGACGACGCAGGTCGGGGAGGCGTGGATCCCGAGCTTGTGCTCGATGGAGACGATGCGGTAGTCGTTGCGCTCACCGGGCGAGCCGTCGGCGTCCGGGAGGTACTTGGGGACGAGGAACATCGATATGCCCTTGGTCCCCGCCGGGGCGTCCGGTGTCTTGGCCAGGACGAAGTGGACGATGTTGTCCGTTAGGTCGTGGTCGCCCCAGGTGATGAAGATCTTGGTGCCGAAGATCCGGTAGGTCCCGTCCTCCTGGGGTACCGCCCGGGCCCGGATCGACCCGAGGTCGGATCCGGACTGCGGCTCGGTGAGGTGCATGGTGCCGGTCCACTCGCCGGTGACGAGCTTCTCGAGATAGAGGGCCTTCTGCTCGTCCGACCCATGACGGAGAAGGGCCTCCACGGCCGAGTGCGTCAGCATCGGGCAGAGGGAGAAGGCCATGTTGGCCGTCTTGAACATCTCGTTGATGGCGAGACCCACCGTGTAGGGGAGACCGCCGCCGCCCCACTCCTCGGGGAACTGGGCCGCCGCCCAGCCGGCGTCGATGTATGCCCGGTAGGCCTCCTTGAACCCCTCGGGGCTCGTGACGGCGCCGTCGTCGAGGGTGGATCCCTGCTCGTCGCCCACCCGGTTGAGCGGGGCGATGACCTCGGTGAAGAAGCGACCGGCCTCGTCGATGATGTCTCCGACCGTCTGCGTGTCGAGGTGCTGGAAGCCGTTCAGCTTGGAGATCTCTCCGATGCGCCCGACCACGTCGAGCGCGAACTTCATGTCCTCGGTGGGCACCACGAAGTTGCTCATGAGGGAATGCTAGGTCGGGAGGTGAGGCGAGCGGCCAGCGGGGGGAGGACCTCGCCTGCGGCCTCTTCGATCTTCGCCGCGGCCATGCGGTCGGCGTCGGTGGGACCACGATTGATGATCACGATCGGAAGGGCCAGGTGGGCTGCCCGGACGACGATCTCCGCCGCGGGCCACACCGAGACGGTGGAGCCGACCACCAGAACGGCGTCTGAGGTCGCCAGGAAGCGCCACGCCTTCTGCATCTCGGCGTCGGGCATCGCCTCGCCGAACATGACCACGTCCGTCTTGACCAGACCGCCGCACATCGGGCAGTGGGGGTCCTCCTGACCGGCGTCCACCCATTCGAGAACGGTGTCGGTGGGCCACTGCCTGCCGCACTCCATGCAGCTCGAGGTGCGGACGCTGCCGTGGAGCTCGGCGACGGCGTCGTCGGGGAGACCGGAGCGCTCGTGGAGGCCGTCCACGTTCTGGGTGACCACCCCCGAGACCATCCCCGCCTCGTACAGGTCGACGATCGCCATGTGCCCGGGGTTCGGCTGGGCGGGTGACCGGGCGCCCCACAGGAGACCGTCCGCCTGCATCCGCCACTTCTGGACGCGGAGATCCTTGGAGGCGTAGTAGCGCTGGATCGTGAAGTCCGCCGGGTCCATCTTCGTCCAGAGCCCGTCAGGCCCGCGGAAGTCGGGGATGCCCGACTCAGTGGACATGCCGGCGCCGGTGAAGACGAGGATCTGCTGCTTGCCGGCCAGGACCTCGTAGGCCGCGTCGATCGACTCGGAGGGCACGGGCGAAGTCTGCTCTAGGCTTGCCCCGTGGGCAACCGGAAGGTCGATCCCCAGACCTCCTCGATATCCGCGGGCAACGACCCGACCCGACAGCAGGGCGCCCTCCGCGCACCTCTCTATGAGTCGTCGACATTCGTTTTCCGCTCCGCCGAGGAGGGGCGTCGCTACTTCGAGGTCGTGTACGGCGGCGCCGAGCCCGGGCCCGGCGAGGACATCGGGTACAGCTACAGCCGTCTCGATGCGCCCAACCTCCGGGTGGCCGAGGCCCGTCTCGCCGCCTGGGAGGAGTGCGACGACGCGCTCGTGTTCAACAGCGGGACTGCGGCCATGGCCACGATCTTTCTCCGCCACCTCCGGCCGGGCGATGTCATGCTCTACTCAACGCCCATCTACGGGGGCACGGCCTCGCTGCTCAGGGGGCTGATGGGTGACATGGGAGTCACGGCCATCGCCTACGGCCCGGAGCACACTGCCGACGACCTGGAGCGACTGCTCGAGGGTCGCAAGCCGGCGATGGTGTTCGTCGAGACGCCGGCCAACCCCACCAACGCGGTCTTCGACCTGGAGATGCTCGCCGGGGTGGCGAAGCGCCACGGCGCGGTGTCCGTCTGCGACAACACGTTCCTCAGCCCCGTGTGGCAGCGTCCTGTCCGTCATGGGATCGATCTCGTAGCCCACTCGGCCACCAAGTATCTCGGCGGGCACTCCGACCTGACCGCGGGCGCGGTGATGGGCCCGTCGGAGCTGATCCAGCCGCTGCGCAAGCTCCGCTATCAGATCGGCACGACCGCCCAGCCCTGGACGGCGTGGCTCCTGACCCGGAGCCTGGAGACTCTTCAGGTGCGGGTGGAGCGGCAGACCGAGAACGCGACGAGGATCGCCGCATTCCTGTCCGACCACCCCAAGGTGGAGCGCGTGTCCCATCTCAGCCTGCTCCAGCCCGGGGATCCCGGCTACGACGCCTACAAGAGGCAGGCGGCAGGACCGGGCGCGATGGTGACCTTCGACGTCGCCGGTGGTGAGGAGGAGTGCTTCCGATTCCTCGACGCCCTGCAACTCATCCGGCACGCGGTGTCACTGGGCGGGACCGAATCGATCGTGTCCCAGCCGTGGAACGCGAGCCACTCCAACATCCCGCCCGAAGAGCGCCTCGCCCTGGGCATCAAGCCCGGGACCGTGCGCATGTCCGTGGGGCTCGAGGCGGCCGGCGACCTGATCGCGGACCTCTCCGCCGCTCTCGACGCGGCATAGGCCGTCGAACCCATTCCCACCTGCCCTCGCCCGGGGAGAATGACCGGGCGCTGGTATCGAAACTTGCCCGTCACGCCATGCGGTCCGACCCGGACGACCGCAGTCGCGGGCAAACGGAGCTCCCTACCCGGAGCCGTGGGGGCGGCCTCCACCACAGGCCGCCCCCACTCAGTTTCAGCCCTCCGCGACCGGGCCCAGACGGGCAAAGGGCTCCAACGAGAAGATCACCTCCGTTCAGAAATGTTCGCGCTCCGGTGTCTTGGGGTACATTGGGACTCGTGGAGACCCTGGCACCGGTAGCAGTCTTCGTCGCAGTGGTCGCCGCGGTGCGTGGCACCTGGTCGCCGTGCGGCGTTTCCATGCTCTCTTCGATCACACCGCTGA
>JAGFIR010000095.1 GCA_024103415.1 Acidimicrobiales bacterium | reverse complement strand
GACGCCGGCGCCTGCCACCATCCCCTCGACCAGGGCGACGTTGAGACAGCAGGTGGTCTCCTGGTCCTGTTCACGAAGGGCATGGAAGGGACAGTTGCGGAAGCGGATCTCGCCGTTGTTGCTCACCGGCTCGTAGCCGGTTTCCTCCAGGGCCCGGTCCAGACCCCTCTTGCCGATCTCCTTGCCCGCGCGTCGGGCCGCCTCCTCCAGGGCCTCCCGGGGGAGGCCTCCGGCCCGGGCGGCGTCGAGGAGGATCTGGGCGGCGATGACATAGCGACGCGGCGGGACCGAGACGTGGTGCTCCCGATCGGATCGGCGATACAGCTTGGCCGGTCTGCCGGCGCCGGGCCCCGACTTCCCGGTGAGACGACGGAACTCCACCTCGAGCAGGCCGTCGGCGGCGAGACGATCGAGATGATGGGCGGCGACCTGTCGTGACACGCCGACCGCGGCGGCCGCGTCGTCCCGGCTCACCGAGTCGTCGGAGGCGGCGACGAACTCGTACAGGGATCTCCGGATGGGCTCTGCCAGCGCGGATAGCGCCTCGAGGTCGTCGTGTCGTTCAGAGCCCATTTACGGCATTCTAAAACTGAATCAGGGTTGTATTACAACCCTCGACCTCAATCGAGGATGCCGTCTTCGGAGAGTTCCCGGAGCCGTCGGAGGTCGTGGAACGCTTCCATGTAGCGGATCGACCCGGTCTTGGATCTCATGATCACCGAGTGGGTGACCACCTGGTCCTCGCCCAGGAACACCACCGGCTGCAGGAACTCGCCACCGGTGACGCCCGTGGCCGCGAAGAAGACGTTGTCGGACGACACCAGGTCGTCGGTGGTCATGACCCGATCGAGATCCTGGCCGGTCTCCACGGCGAGTCGCCGCTCCTCCTCGTTGCGGGGCCACAGACGGCATTGGATCTCGCCGCCCATGCACTTCAGCGCCGCGGCGGCGATGACGGCCTCGGGGGAGCCACCGATGCCGAGCATCACGTCGACCTCCTCGTCGTCCTCGGCGGTGGCGATGGCGGCGGCGACGTCACCGTCCCGGAAGATGGAGATTCGGGCACCGACCTGGCGCACCTCGTCGATGTGCCGCTGATTCCGGTCCCGGTCGAGGATGAGGCACCGCAACTCGCCGAGATCCTTGCCCCGCGCCTTGGCGATGCGACGCAGGTTCTCGGCGATGGGGGCCTCGAAATCGATGCTCCCCGCGGCCTCCGGGCCGACGGCGATCTTGTCCATGTAGACGAGAGGACCGGGGGCGTACATCGTGCCCCGGCCCTCGGCGATGGCGATCACCGAGATGGCGCCGGGCAGACCCGACGCGGTGAGGGTCGTCCCGTCGATCGGATCGACCGCGACGTCGACGACCATGCCGACACCGGTCCCCACCTTCTCGCCGTTGAAGAGCATCGGTGCGTCGTCCTTCTCGCCTTCCCCGATCACGACGACACCGTCGATGTCGAGGGTGGAGAGGTGGAGACGCATGCCGTCGACGGCCGCCTGGTCGACGGCTTCCTTGTCGCCGCGTCCGAGCCAGCGGGCTGCACCAAGGGCCGCGGTCTCGGTGACACGGACGAGGTCGAGCCCGAAGTTGCGCTCGATGGGCTCTGCCATGTCAGGCGACCTCGACGACGATGGCATCTCCCTGACCGCCACCACCACAGAGGGCGGCGGCGCCGATTCCGCCACCGCGTGCCATCAGTGCGTTGACCAGAGTGACCACGAGACGGGCGCCGGTCGCCCCGAGCGGGTGACCCAGTGCCACGGCGCCACCGTGGACGTTGACCCTGTCGATCGGCAGGTCGAGGAGTCGGGCCGACCACAGCGAAACGGCGGCGAAGGCCTCGTTGATCTCGACGACGTGGAGGTCGGAGGGGGAGAGACCGGCCTTCTTCAAGGCGATGGACAGGGCCTCGGCGGGACGCTCGTGAAGCGTGGCGTCGACACCGCCCACCTGTCCGTAGGCGAGGATCCGGGCGAGAACCGGCGCCCCCACGGCCTCGGCCGACTCCTCCGAGGCGACCACCACGGCGGCTGCTCCGTCCGAGATCTGCGAGGCGTTGGCGGCGGTGATGGTGCCCCCTGCAGAGAACGCGGGGCGAAGCTTGGAGACGGACTCGATGCTGGCGCCGGGGCGGATCCCCTCGTCACGGTCGACGGGGCCATCGGGGCCTTCGACCGCCACGATCTCCTTGCCGAAGTGCCCCGAGCTCGTGGCCTCCTCGGCACGCTGATGGCTCATGACCGCCCACTCGTCCTGTTCCTCGCGGGTGATCCCGAGACGCTCGTTCTTCAAGTCAGACGACTCGCCCATCGTGCACTGGTCGAAGGCGCAGAAGAGACCGTCGTGCTGCATCACGTCGACGACGTTCGAATCTCCGATGCGGACTCCCCAGCGAAGGTCACGGATCACATGGGGGGCGTTGGTCATGCTCTCCATGCCGCCCGCCACCACGAACTGGGCCTCGCCGAGGCGGATGGCCCGGTCTGCCAGGGCGATGGCCGACATCCCCGAGAGGCACACCTTGTTGATGGTGGTGCAGGGAACGGTCATGGGGAGGCCGCCGGCGACGGCGGCCTGGCGCGAGGTGATCTGGCCTTCCCCGGCCTGGAGGACGTGGCCGAACAGGACCTCGTCGACGGAGGCGGGGTCGACGCCGGACCGCTGCACGGCGCCGGCGATGGCGGCGCCGCCGAGATCCACGGCGCGCTTGGAGCGCAACACGCCGTTGTACTTGCCGATCGGCGTCCGGGCGATGCCGGTGATGACTGTCATAGGAAGTCAGGGTACCCGGGTACTGCCCGACGCCCACGTGGCGGACCCCCCTACCCCGGCCTTCGGCGGCGGTACCTTCCCCCAGCCTTCCGGCCGGGGGACTGATCCGGGCGGGTGCGGCCGGATCGCGGTCGAGCGGGTACTTGGTACTAGGTAGTTGGAAACCCGCCACGCGGTACGGTGGTCTGAGCCCAAGTACCAAGTACTCGGTACCAAGTACCAATCATGAAGCTCCTCAATCTCGATCACGTCGCCATCGCGGTCCACGATCTCGACACCGCCATCGCCGGCTACGCCGACCGCTACGGGGTGGAGCCGTTGTATCGCGAGGTGATCGAGACCCAGGGTGTCGAGGAGGCGATGATCCCGGTAGGCGGCTCGTTCGTTCAGCTGCTCATGCCGCTCGGCCCTGAAACCCCGGTGGGGCGTTTCCTGTCAAAGCACGGAGAAGGCATGCATCACATCGCGTTCGCCGTGAGCTCGATCGACGCGGCCCTGGAGCATCTGAAGTCCCGGGGGGCGCGTCTCGTAGACGAAGAGCCCCGCCCTGGTGGGCGGGGAAGCCGCATCGCGTTCGTCCATCCCGCCGACCTGGGTGGCACGCTCATCGAGCTGGTGGAGTTGTCCGGTGCCTGAGTTCACGATCCAGGGTGGTGCCTCCGAGTTCGAGGCTGCGGTGATCGCCATCGTCATCGACCATCTGGCCAAGGAAGAGGCGGCGGCCCGGGCACTCGGCGGTCAGCCCGACTCCAAGTTGCCCGCGTGGGTGCGGGCCACGCCGCAGCTCACTCCAGATCGGTTGATTCCGGCAGCGCCGGAGACTCGCTGACCCGGTTCCTCCGTGTCACCTCCCGGAGCTCGGGAGCCCGCACCACCAGCGCGGTGACGACGAACACCACCGCGGTCACCGCCCCGGCCACGAACAGGGTGAGGACACCGACCACCGGGCTGTCCCCCACGGAGAACATCGATCCCGCGACCGCACGGCCGGCGAGCGCGGCCAGACCCGCAGCCACCGCCGAGCGGAACAGGGTCGGGATCAGCGAGCTGGCGACACCGGTCCCTGCTTCACGCCACCATGCGACGACGAGGGCACCGGCGTAGAGGAGCATGGAGAGGGTTGAAGCCAGGGCCATGCCCCGCTCACCTGCGGTCGCCCGGCCGATGACCCACATCGGGATGGTCGGGACCACGGCGGCGGTGCCGATCACCACGGGGAGCCACATCCTCCCCTGGGCGTAGAAGTGCCGCGACATGATCTGGTGGAGGCCCCACAGCGGGATCGAGAGGGCGTAAACCGTGAGCAGCGACGCCACCACCGTCGTGTCCGATGCTGTGAAGCGCCCGTAGGCGAACAACACGCGGACGAGGGGCTCGGCGAGGGCGATCATCGCCGCGGTGGTGGCGGCGGACACGAAGATCGTGACCCGGGTCGTCCGCGCGGTGGTCCGGTTGAGCCCGGGCAGATCCCCCCGGGCGGCGAGACGCGCCAGGAACGGGAACGCCGCAACCCCGGCGGCCTGGGCGACCACTCCCACGGGGAGCATGTTCAACTGGCGGGCGAACGAAAGGGCCGAGGTCGCGCCCTCCTCGACCTGGCCGAAGAACCGCACGAACTGCTCGTCGAGCACGGCGACGGACTGGCCGATCATCAGGGGCAGGGCCATGAGCAGGTAGTCCCTGATCGCGGCGCGGTCCCGTCCGGGCGTGAACCAGGTTCCCGTTGGACGGGCGCCGAGCCACTGGAGCCCGAAGTTGCCCACGGCCGAGCCGACCACCGCACCGATGAGGAACGACTCGGGCCCCGGTTCACCCATGGCCCCGCCGAGGAGGCCGCCCGCGATGATCCCGAGGTTGTAGACGAGGGGCGCCAGCGCCGGCATCAGGAAACGACGGTGGGTGTACTGGACGGCCATCAGCAGCGAACCGAGGACCAGGAACACCTGTGCCGGGAGCGCGACCCGGGTCAGCGAGACGAGACGTGCCTGCTCGGGGACGTCGGGGAAGACCAGGTCGACCAGGGGGCCGGCGAAGACCCACATCAAAGCCGTGAGGCCGACGATGGCGATGGCGACGAAGCGGAAGACCGCGGTGAACGCGTGACTGGCCGCTTGTGGGCCGCCCTCCTCGAGGCGACGGCTGAGGAGTGGCACCAGGGTGATCGTCAGGTACGCGCCGGCCACCAGATAGTTGAGGAAGTCGGGGATCAGGAACGCGTGGCGGTAGAGGTCGCCCTCCACGGTGACCCCGAACATGGTGGCGAGGAGGACCTCCCGGAGCAGGCCGAGGACGCGGGAGAGCAGGACGCTGGCCCCGATGATCAGGGCGGCGCGGCCCATCCCGATGGGGCGGCTCAAGCGACCCGCTCCCGCAATTGGTCGACGACGTCGTCGGGTACGTAGAGGTCGCCATAGCCGATGCCCACGTCCAGCCCCGGCTTGTAGTCGCCGTGGAAGTCGCTGCCACCGGTCGCTACGAGACCGAAGCGACGGGCCAGGTCGGCGTAGCCCTCCCTCTCGTGGCGGTGATATCCGGCGTAGAGCGCTTCCAGCCCGGCCAGTCCCGCATCGATCAGCTCGTGGAGGAGTGCGGCCATGTCCCGGGCGGTGGTGATTCCCAGGGTGTGCGGGTGGGCGAGGACCGGGACCGCGCCGGAGGCGCGTGCCAGGGATATGCCCTCGGCGGGGGAGAGCCTCGGGCGTGCCACATAGGCGGGTCGCCCCCTCGCCAGCCAGAGGTCGAAGGCGGCGGCGATGCTGGTCACGTAACTCTTGCGAACCATCACGGCGGCGATGTGCGGTCGGCCCACCGAACCGCCGCCACCCGCCTGCTCGGCGATCTCTTCGGCGCTGACCTCGATGCCGTGCCGGGCCAGTGCTTCGAGGATGGCGAGGTTGCGCTCGTCCCGGCCCTGGCGGAGCCACTCGAGACGATCCTGCAGCGGACCGGGCTCGGGCTCCAGCCACAGGACCAGGAGATGCATGCCCCCGTCGAACTCGAGGGACAGTTCGGTGCCGGGGATCAGTTCGATGTCGTGATGCCCGGCGGCTTCCCGGGCTTCGGATATGCCGTCCAGGGTGTCGTGATCGGTGAGGGCGACGGTGCGGAGGCGCTGCGCGGCGGCCAGCCCCATGAGCTCTCCGGGCCGCACGGAGCCGTCCGAAGCGGTGGAGTGGAGGTGGAGGTCTACCGCCATTGGGTCCCCATGATGCCCTTCTCAAGTACTTGGTACCTGGCACCGGGTACCTGGAATCCTGAGCGAGGAGCCCGTCCAAGTACCAAGTACTCAGTACTCGGTACGGCTCCCATCGCGGAGCGATGGGAGGCTATTCGACCTCGATCGCGATCGACTCGATGTAGACGGTCTCCAGGGGGAAGCTCTCCTCCCGGATCCCCGAAGGCGTCGTCCGCTCGATGGCGGTCATCCGGTCGATCACGTCCTGGCCTTCGACGAGTCGTCCGAGACCGTTGAAGTTGCGGGTCAGGAGCCGGCCGTTCTCGTGGACGACCACGAAGAACTGCGAGCCCGTGGTTCTCGCCCCGCGGTTGGCCATGGCCACCACGCCCGGCTCGAAAGTGAAGTCGGCGGGCGGGCGCTCATCGGCGATGACATAACCCGGGCCCCCGGTGCTGTCGGCGAGGGGGTCGCCGCCCTGGACCAGGAGCTCGGGGTTGATGCGATGGAACGGGATCCCGTCGTAGAAGCCCTCACGGGCCAGGAACACGAAGGAGTTGACGGTCTCGGGGTAGTTGGCCGGGTCCAGCTCGATCACCAGGTCGCCACACGACGTCGTGATCGTGGCCGTCACCTTCGAGGCGGTCGTGATGTCCGTCTGTCGTTCCGGCGCCTCGAAGCTCATCCGCTCCACGGGCGGGGGCTGGGTCCCGCCACACGCCGTCGGCTGGGAGCGCAGGGTCTCGTAGGCCGTCGCCTGCTGGTTGCGGCCGGAGAACATCGTCATCACGACGATGGCCCCCACCACGACGAGGCCGAAGATGAAGGCGCTGACGATGCGACGGCTCAGCTCCTTGCGCCGGGCGGACTTCTCTTCTTCCGCCCGCCTCTGGGCGCGAAGCTCCTTCTGACGTTGGCGACGGTCGGTCATGCGAGCGTCGACTTTAGGTGGAGGGGAGGGCGTATCCCGCTTCGGCGGGCCCGATGCGACGGTACAAGCGCCGGAGCGCGCCAAACTGTGCGGTGATGCCGGTTGTGGTGCAGAAGTACGGCGGCACGTCGGTAGCCGACCCGGAGCGGATCCAGAAGGTCGCCGACCGCGTCCGGGACACCCGCATGACGGGAAACGACGTGGTGGTCGTGGTCTCCGCCATGGGCCAGACCACCGACGAGCTGCTCGAGCTCGCCGCCAAAGTGAGCGAGTCCCCGCCTCGTCGCGAGCTCGACATGCTCCTGTCCACCGGCGAGAGGATCACGATGGCGCTGCTCGCCATGGCCCTCGAGGCACGGGGCATACCCGCCGTCAGCTACACCGGATCCCAGGCGGGCGTGCTCACCAACTCGATGCACGGCGAGGCCCGCATCACCAAGATCACTGGAGAGCGGGTCCGACAGTCGCTTGAGGACGGGAAGGTCGTGATCGTCGCCGGGTTCCAGGGTGTCGATCCGGAGACGAAGGAGGTCACCACCCTGGGCCGTGGTGGCTCGGACGCCACCGCCGTCGCCCTGGCCGCGTCCCTGGGCGCCGATCACGTCGAGATCTACACCGACGTGGACGGCGTGTTCACCGCAGACCCTCGCCTGGTACCGGTGGCGCGCAAGCTCGACGAGGTCCCCTTCGACGAGATGCTGGAGATGTCGGCCTCCGGTGCAGGCGTCCTCATGACCCGTTCGGTTGAGATCGGCCGTCGCTACGACATGCCCATCCACGTCCGTTCGTCGTTCCACGACGGCGATGGGACCTGGGTGACCGACGCCATGGAGCAGGCGATCGTCTCCGGGGTCGCCCACGACCGCTCCGAGGTGCGCATCACCGTCGCCGGCGTCCCCAACCGTCCCGGGATCGCGGCGAGGGTCTTCGGCGCACTCGCCGACGCCCGGATCGTCGTCGACACCATCGTCCAGAACGTCTCCCATGACGGCACCGCCGACATGTCGTTCACGGTCCCCGCCGCCCACGCCGCCGAGGCCGAGCGGATCACCAAGGAGGTGGGCGCCGAGATCGGGGCCACAGTGGAGATGGACGACGGCATCGGCAAGGTCTCCATCGTCGGCGCCGGCATGAAGTCGCAGCCGGGAGTGGCGGCGAAGATGTTCATGACCCTGGCCGAGAACGACATCGACATCGAGATGATCTCCACCTCCACCATCCGCATCACCTGTGTGATCAGGGCCGACCGCATCGAGGAGGCAGTGGCCGCCCTGCACGAAGCCTTCGGCCTCCAGAACGGAGCATCGTGAGCCGCACCATCGCCGTCGTCGGAGCGACCGGAGCCGTCGGTCGCACCATGCTCGACATCCTCGAGAAGCGCAGCTTCCCCGCCGACCATCTCCGTCTCTTTGCGTCGGCCCGGTCGGCCGGGACCACGGTCGACACCGCCTGGGGCCCCGTCGTCGTCGAGGACCTCGCCGAGGCCGACCCCGCGGGCATCGACATCGCTCTCTTCTCCGCCGGTGGCGACCGCTCGCGCGCCCACGCCGGGCGTTTCGTTGACGCCGGGGCGGTGGTGATCGACAACTCCTCCGCCTTCCGCTCCGACCCGGAGGTCCCGCTGGTGGTGGCGGGTGTCAACGACGACGCCGTCCGCGAGCACAAGGGCCTGATCGCCAACCCGAACTGCTCGACGATGACCCTGATGATGGCGGCCGGGCCTCTCCACCGGGCCGCCGGTCTCACCTCGATGGTGGCCGTGACCTACCAGTCGGTCTCGGGCTCGGGCCACAAGGGCGTCGACGAGTTGATCGAGCAGACCGACTTCCTCCGTCCCGACATCGACGGTCTGATGGACGGGACGGCTCCCGAACCGCAGCCCAAGCTCTACGAGCGCCCGATCGGCTTCAACGTGCTGCCATATGCGGGCTCGGCGTCGGGCGAGGACGGCTACACGGATGAGGAACTGAAGCTGGTCAAGGAGACCCGGAAGATCCTCGGAGCGCCCGGTATCGAGGTCGAACCAACCTGTGTCCGTGTCCCGGTGATCGTGGGGCACGGCGTGGCCGCGACGATGTGGTTCTCCCGACCGGTGACCGTGGAGGAGGCCGAATCGATCCTCTCCGACGCTCCCGGGCTCGAGCTCTGGACCGACGAGGTCCCCACCCCGCACGACAGCGCGGGTCGGGACGAGGTGCTGGCGGGGCGGATCCGGCCCACGCTCGGCCGGGAAGGTGGGATCAGTCTCTGGGTGGTCGGCGACAACCTTCGCAAGGGCGCGGCGTTGAACGCCGTGCAGATCGCCGAGCTCGTCTGAGGATCAGTCCGAGCCGCCGGCGGACCAGCCGGCCGATTCCTGTTCTCTGAGGACCGCCGCCATCCTCCGACGCAGGTGGGGGTGAGCCTGACGGAACCCGAGCTCGACCGCGAAGCGAGCGTCGTCCCTGATGTCCAGGACCACCTCTTCTCCCTCGGCGAGCACGTGGAACCCGTCGAGCTGGGCGGCGATGCGGATCTCGTCCCGTTGCCAATCGGCGAGCTCCATGTCGCCCGCCTTCACCACCAACCGGTCGTCGGTGAGGTCGATGACAACGTTGATCGGCGGCTCTTCCGCACCCTCGATGCGCAGCTTGGCGTCGTAGCTAGCCATCACACCTCCTGACTTGCCCATCAGGTTATCCGCCGTTCTGTAAAGGCACGGTCAAGCCGTGGGCGGCTTGGCGGGTGGGCCACTTATCCTGGCCCGGGATGATCGAGTTGGAGTCGGCCCAGCCCCTCCGGGGGCTGACCCTCGCTGAAGTCCGGCAGCGGCAGGAGGCGGGCCTGGTCAACGACGTCCAGGATGGCCCGAGCCGCACGGTCGGCGAGATCATCCGGGCCAACGTCGTCACCAGGTTCAACCTGCTGCTGGGAGGGCTCCTCCTCATCGTCCTGTTCGTCCTTCGTCAGCCCCGTGACGCCCTCTTCGGTTTCGTCCTCTTCATCAACTCGGCCATCGGCATCGTCCAGGAGCTGCGGGCGAAGCGCACTCTGGACCGTCTCGAGCTCCTGGCCGCCCCGACCGCGGTGATCGTGAGGGAGGGCCGGTCGGCGGAGCACCCGGTCACGGACATCGTCGTCGACGATCTCATCGAGCTCCGCCCGGGTGATCAGGTGGTGGTCGACGGCGAGGTGGTCGAGTCCAACGGGCTCGAGATCGACGAGTCGCTGCTCACCGGCGAGTCGGATCCGGTCCACAAGGAGCTGGGGGACGAAGTCCTCTCGGGGAGCTTCGTGGCCGCCGGGTCGGGCCAGTACCGGGCCACCCGGGTCGGTGGCGACTCCTACGCCGCCCGTCTCGCCAAGGAGGGCAAGCGCTTCACCCTGGTCCGCTCCGAGATGCGGGAGGGGATCGACTGGATCCTCGGAGCGGTCAGCTGGCTGGTGGTGCCGATGATGGTGATGCTGATCTGGAGCGCCCTCCGGGCCGACCCGCCCCGGGGGTTCATCGAGGGTCTCGCCGCCGGGGCCGCCGCCGGCGTGGCGATGGTTCCCCAGGGCCTGGTCCTGCTGGCCTCCATGGCGTTCGCCGTCGGCGTGATCCGCCTCGGGCGTCGCCAGGTGCTCGTCCAGGAGATGCCGGCGATCGAGGGTCTGGCCCGAGTCGACACGATCTGTTTCGACAAGACGGGGACCCTGACCAACGGCCGGATCACCGTGGAGCAGGTCGTGAGACTGGGCGACGAGGACTACGCCCCGGCGCTTGCCGCCCTTGCCTCCGTCGACAGCCACCCCAACGCCACCATGCAGGCGGTCGGCGCCGCATTCCCGTCTTCACCCGGCTGGCAGGCCCTCACCACCGTCAGGTTCTCCTCGGCGAGGAAGTGGAGCGGGGCCAGCTTCGCCGGCCACGGGACGTGGGTGATCGGTGCGCCCGAGGTGCTCGCCCCCACCAACGACCAGGTGATCGACATCTCGACCGAGGCCTCGGGCGAGGGGCGGCGCGTCGTCCTCGTCGCCGTCACGGATGCCCCCCTGGGGGGAGGCGACCGACCCCCGGCCGGGCTGGAGCCCGTCTGCATCCTGATCCTCTCCGACCAGGTGCGGAGCGACGCCCCCGAGATCCTCGCCTACTTCGCCGAGCAGGGTGTCGACGTCAAGGTGATCAGCGGGGACCATCCCCGGACCGTGGCCGCGGTCGCCGCCGAAGCCGGTCTCGAGGTGTCCGGTGTGGTCGATGCCCGGCAACTGCCCCCAGCGGGCCCGGAGCTCGACCGGATCATGGACGAGAATTCCATCTTCGGGAGGGTGAGCCCCCAGCAGAAGCGGGAGATGGTCAAGGCACTGCAGCGCCGGGGGCATGTCGTCGCCATGGTCGGTGACGGCGTCAACGACGTGCTGGCCCTGAAGGACGCCGACATCGGCATCGCCGTGGGAGGCGGAGCACCGGCGTCCCGGGCAGTGGCCCAGTTGGTCCTCATCGACGGGCAATTCTCCTCGGTCCCCCACATCGTGGGGGAGGGCCGGAGGGTCACGGCGAACGTGGAACGGGTCGCCAACCTGTTCATCACCTCGACCTTCTACGCCCTCGGCTTGTCGGTGGCGAGTGTGATCACGTCGCTGCCGTTCCCGTTCCTGCCCCGTCATCTGACGCTGGTGGGGAGCCTCACCATCGGCATCCCGTCGTTCTTCCTGGCACTCGCCCCATCGCGAAGGCGGACACGCCCCGGGTTCGTGAGCCGGGTGCTTCGCTTCGCCGTCCCCACGGGGACGATCGCCACCCTGGCCACCTTCATCGGGTACTGGCTCGCCGATTTCGAGGGGTCGACGGTGGATCAGTCGAGGACGCTGGCGACGCTGATCCTCGGGGCGATCGGGATGATCGCAATGGCGATCGTGGCGAGGCCCCTGGTCCCCTGGAAGAAGCTGTTGATCTCGTCGATGGTGCTGCTCTTCATCCTCGCCTTCGCGCTGCCTGCGTCACGGGACTTCTTCGCCCTCTCCATGCCGCGCCCGGTGGTGTTGTTCGCCGGGGTGGGGATCGTGGCGGTGACCGGGACCATCATGGTCATGGCGCTGCGAGCGCTCGGTTGGGTGAAGGCGTTCCCCGACCTGTTGCGGGACATGCCGCCTCCGCTGGAGGAGGGCGGCTGGAAGCGGCTCAAGCAGCGCATCGTCGACAGATCGGGCTGGAACCGCTCGTTCCCGACCACGACGGAGATCAGCGTCATAGTCGAAGGGGACGACCCCGATCACGAGTGAATCCCGGGTGGTCGTGATTCTCGGGCGCGCCTACCATCTGGGGCATACGGGACGTGGCGCAGTTTGGTAGCGCGCAGCGTTCGGGACGCTGAGGTCGTGGGTTCGAATCCCGCCGTCCCGACCACAAAGGTGCTGGTCAGAGGCTCACAGTTAGGCCTCGGGCCAGCACCTCGGTCGTTTCATCCCGCGTTTATCCCGCGTCCAGAAATTGGAAGTCGATGGAAACTGCGGACTCTGCTGTCCCAGCTGAGTGCGGTCAGGAGCAACAGGCTTGCAAGGAGAACGGTGGTCCAGATTCGCTGACCCGTTTCCCACTGTGGGTGTTCCGGGTGGATCCATGGCCTCAGCGGTCCTGGCAGGAGCCAGGAGACCAAGACCAGTCCCAAGAGTGCGGGTCCTGCGAATCGACCCGGCTCGTGGTGGGTTCGATGAATGAAGACGGCAATGGCGAGCCCGGCGGCCGCCTGGCCGCTTGCCTCGAGGATGAGTCTTGGGATCGGAAGCGACGGCTGGTCAGACGGCAGTAGGGATGACGCGAGCCAGAGCAGCGAGATGAGGATGAGCATCCACACGCCGGCCGTGTAGCCGATTCGAGTGAGGCGGCGATAGCGGAGCTGGTGGGGTACGGCAGATGTCGTGTGCCCTGCGGGATCGTCGAGGGAGAAGGCAACTCCGATAACTAGGGCGGTAGTGGCGAGCCTCATGCCCATGAGTGCCAGGTCGGCGTCTTGGCTGCGTGCGGCGAGGAGTGTGATAACCAGCGCCGCTGAGGCTGTTGCTGCGAGAGGGGCGAGTCGCGTTGATCGAATAGTCGCCTTTGCGGTCAGCCCGACAATCTGGAATCGGTTGACCCGGCGATCGGCCCTACGGGAAGAGGTGAGGTAGGTCATACCTTGGTTTGGGCGTCCCAGCTCACCGCAACGAAGCCCACGGCACCAAGCGCGATGAGGACCCACCACGAGGTGACGCTCATCCCGGTGTACTGGGGGTCGAAAGGTGTCATCCATGGCTGGACGGGTGGGGGTATAGCGGCGATGGCTACGCCGGCCATGATCATGAGAGCGGCTGCTCGTCGTCCTGGTTCGGCTGCCCTTCGTCCGAGTACTGCAGCGACGAGGCAAGCGACGACGGCCAGAGCGAGGGCTTCGGTGAGGAGCCGAACGTAAGGGAATGGGTTGTCCGGATCGGACGGAAGGTTCCGGGCGGCGAGCATCAACACCGTCCCGACGCAGAGCGCCCAGGGCAAAACGGCGATCATGAGCCGGTGTGCGCGCCTGACTCTCAGCGGTGTGGGCGATGGTCCGTTGACCGCTGACGACGGGTCGTCGATCAGGAATGGGAGTGACGCGGCGATTGCGAGAATACTCGTGCGAGCGACAATGAACCGGGCGGCCATGTCGAATTCGTCACCGATGCCAGCAACCAAACAAGCTGTGGCTACGACTGCTGAGCACGCAAGGAAGGGTTTCCAACGAAGCAATCGAATTGTGTGCCTCGCCAGATCTAGGGACATAGCCGTGTCGGGTCCGGCTGCCAGTCGACTGGTTGCCATTCGATCGGGTCGAGGCCTAGCAGCTCGACTGCTTCAATGATCGTGGTCTCGCGAGCTATGAGGGTCTCCCAGTTTGCTTCGACCAGCGCGGCCACCTCATCGTTTCGCCTGTGGAGGAGCTGATCCGCGTACCGGAATTGAGCCAGGGTGAATTCGGTGCGGTACCACGGGTACGACTGGGCGTCACCGATCCAACCGTTGAACTCTTCGAACCGTCCGGGAAAGCGGGTTTCATACTCCTCGAATACATTGTGAATGTGCTCGTGTGCGGTCCCCGACGACTGGCCGGCCAGCCAGACGGCGACAATGCCGCGGCCCTGGTCTGACAGATGGCAGGCGCTGTAGTAGGGGTTGTCAGGTGAGGTCTCGGGTGGGGTGGTGGGAAGACCAACTGCCCATGCAGCGGCACCTAATGACATCCCGAACGGGTAAGCCTCGGTCTGCAGGTTTCCGGGGCCACGACCCCACCAGAGGCCTGTACGAATGTCTTCGCCCATGTAGGGCAGGCCCTCGAACCGACTAGGGATGTCGGTCTGTAAGTCCTCATCCAGCTGAAGGACATCCATCCATCGGAGTGGATACTGGCGTACCTGCAGAGGCTGAATCTCGCCATCGGGCATCTGGGCAATGACGGGTTCCACAGCAGCCGCCCACTCGTCGATCCACCCTTCGTATCCCGGGTAAGCGCAGTAAGTCGCTATGCCTCGCGTCTCGCATTCGTACTCAGCGTTCTCACCGACATACGAACCGACTCTGGCCTCCGCCTCCTGCTCTGATGGCCCACCGAGTTGGCTCACTCCTAGAACGATGCCGAGCGAGAGGAAGACGAATAGTGCGGTGAGAGGGATGAGAGCGCCGTGTCGCCATCGTCCGCGCAGCAGCGCAATACAGACGAACACGCCTGCCAGAACGGCCAGGTAGCCGACGTGTATTGCGGTGGGACGGAAGGCGAGCTCGGGAGGCGGCCCTTCCATGCTCGAAAGCATGTCCCACTTCGGAACCAGTGCGAGCCACGACAAGCCGCCGACGAAATTCAGAGCAACGTGTGCGGCAACGAGGACCAGCACTGCGACCGGCCCGGTTGCTGCACTGGGGAACCAGCGACCTGCGGCGAGACCATAGAGAGCCATGACCGCTACGACCGCTGGTCCAGATGCCACCTCCCACCACGAGATCGTCCCGACAGGATCCTGGAAGAGGAGATAGACCATGTACGCCGCCTGGAGCCCGACCCCCAGCAGCACGAGAGCCGTCACGGCAGCCAGCTGCCCCCCGGTGCGGACCCGAGGTGACGCCGGCAATACGTCGATCGCTTCTGAGTCATCGGTACGCCAGAGGCGATACGACATTTCTGAAGCCGCCAGGATGGATCCCAAGCCCAGGGCTACGAGTGGGATGGCGACGCCGATCGACACTCGTTCCCAGACCGGCGCCTCCCCCCAATGCACCGAGATCATCAGCACTAGCGAGATCAGGGCGCCGAGCATGACAGCCGGGTTCCTCACCAGGCGGACGGCCTCGACGAGCGCTAGCTCTCTTACCACCAGCCACGGCGAGACGGGCGTTGTGCCGGCCCTGGCCGGTTCGAGGGTGGTCGTCATGCAGCCTCGCCTGGGGATTCGAGGGCTGCTGAACCTACGAGAAGCAGATAAGCGTCCTCGATTGTCGGCTCAATCAGTTCGGCGTTGGTGGGTGGATCACCCACTCCCCGATACCACCCTTCGGCCGTGCGCCAGCTGACCCGAGCGGTTTCAGGTCGCTCGGGTACGAGCCATACCTTCCCGGAAGCGAGCGAGGTGAGGTCTCTGGGCGTTCCGTCGAATCTGACTCGCCCACCGTCCAGAACGACGACCCGCTCGCAGAGCGCAGCAACGTCCTCGGTCTGATGTGTCGACAAGAGAACCGCTCCAAACTCGGACAGGCGGGACAGCATGTCTCGGAAGCGAAGACGCTGTTCAGGATCGAGCCCTGCTGTTGGTTCATCCAAGAGAAGGACCCGCGGTTCGTTCAACAGCGCCTGTGCCAGAGCCAACCGCTGACGCATCCCACCGGACAGCTTGCGGATCTTGTCGGTGCTGCGGTTCTCGAGACCCACCAGTCCCAGGACTCGCCGCACATCGCCATGCCGTCGCTCCCGATCCACCTCCTCTTTCAAGATGGCGATGTAGTCGAGAAAATCGAACCCCGTGAAGCTGCGGTAGAAGCCAGCCTCCTGCGGCATGTACCCGATCTGCCGCCGGATCTCGGTCCGCTCCGATGGACGATCGGGATCAAGGCC
>JAGFIR010000035.1 GCA_024103415.1 Acidimicrobiales bacterium | reverse complement strand
CCCGTCCCGTCATGTCCTCGTAGAAGCCGACCGCGTCGGGCATGTACCCCACGCGGCGCTTCACCGCGAGAGGCTCGCGGGTCGGGTCGAGGCCACCGACACGGGCCGAGCCCGAGGTGGGCTCGGTCAGGCCGAGGAGCATGAGGATGGTCGTGGTCTTGCCCGCGCCGTTGGGGCCGAGCAACCCGAAGACCTCCCCGGCGGCGATGGACAGGTTGATCCCGTTCACCGCCGCCAGGTCGCCGTACTTCTTCGTCAGCTTCCTGGCCTCGATCAGTGGCGTCCTGGAAGCCACGACGTCACCTCCGGCCGAACCGGCGGAAGACCATGCCCAGTGCCGCCAGGGCGATCACGATGATCGCCACACCCACGAAGCCCCAGAACGCCGAGGTCTCGACGGTGGCGCGGACCTCGATCTCGTCCTCCGTTTGCGGGACACGCGCCCGGAAGGTGATCCGGTAATCGCCTGTGATGGCGTTTCCGGCCGGGGTGATCGTGGCGACCACCTCGGCGGTCTGCCCCGGCTCGATGGTCCCGATCGTCTCGGGCGAGAAGGTCACCTCCCACCCGCGCGGCGGAGTGGCGCTCAGGGTCACGTCGTTCAGCGGGGACGACCCGCCGTTGACCAGCACCAGCGGCATCTCGGTGGCCTTGCCCGCCTGCACGGCCACGTTGAGCGACTCGTCGGGGGTGATCAGGGTCATCTCGTAGGTGCCGGTGATCTCGACGGTCAGGTCCACCTCGGCGGTGTGCCCGCCTCCGGCGGCGCGGACCTTGATCGGATAGGTGCCGGCAGGTGTGAAGTCGGGGGGATCGACCTCGACGGTGATTCGCTCGGAGGATCCCGCCTCGACGGTCACCGTGGAGGCACGCGTCTGCCCGGACGGGCGGGGGCTGATCTGCCAGCCCTGCGGGCCCTCGGCCTGGAGGCCGAACTGGATCTCCTCGGTGGTGTCGTTCTGCAGGTCGAGCGTGAAGCTGAACGTGACGTCCGGCCGGTCGCTGAGCGCCGGGAACTCCGAGGTCAGGGTCACGCCGCCACCGACGTCTTCGGCGACGGTGAGCTCGAACTCCAGGGTGTCCGTGGCGCCGCCCGCGGACGCCTGGAGGGTGACGTCGTAGGTCCCCATCTCCGCCCCACGGGGCACCTCCACCTGGAGCTGCAACCTGTGGTCGAGACCCTCACCGACGAGGACGCGGTCGACCACGAAGCCGCCGCCCTGGATTGTGGTGGTCCACCCGTCGGGCGCTTCCGTCACCGCCAGGTCGACGGCCGTCCCCTCGGGGGCGACGACCTCGAAGTTGAAGCTGGCGGTTTGTCCGGGCTCCACCGCCACGCCCAGATACGGGGTGGTGAGGGCGAGCCCTCCTTCTTGTGCCTTGGCCGGCGCTGCCACCAGAGCGGTGAGCAGGAGCGCGGCCAGCGCAGCGCGAATGATTCGCATCGATCACCTCTCTCTCGATCGGGTCGCGTCGGACCCGAAAGCGGGAACTTCGCTCGGGAGAGAGGTCGGCTACGTCCCGTCGAGACGTTCGAAGCCCGGACCGAAGGGATCCATGAAGAGGCGCATGGTTCTCCTTTCCGCGTTCAATTCATCATCGTTCACGGTTGGTCCCCGGCGGCGGCCGCCGGGAGGCGCAAGAAATCGTATTTCCGCGCCGGGAGAAAGACGACACGGAACTCGATGGAGTTCCCACCGGCGAAGGATCGCCCCCGTTCAGGTCGCTCGGCGGGGCGGTGTGGTTGGTGCGGATCTGACGAAGAGGGCGGTGAGGAGGCCGACGACGACCGGGAGTCCGATGGCCAGACCGACGACGGCAGGCCATGGGACATAGAGCCGGCTGGAGTCGTAGACACCGAACCCACCGACCGCCCTGTAGTTGTAGCCCACTTCCACGGCGGTGCTCACCAGCAGGATGGCCAGGGGCACCGCCAGCAGCGCGGCGATGGTGGTGTGCATCCAACTCTGCAGACCGAGGTACTTGCGACGGATCGAGTTGACGGCGCCAACAGCGACCATCGTCCGCAGCTCCTCGTCGGACTCTGTCGCCGACAGTGAAGTCACGATGGCAACCACCAGGAGGACCACGACGAGAGTGGCGACGACCACGACTGCCATCGTCACCACCATGAGATTCCCGGCCGCCGTGCTGGAATCGAATCTCCCAGCAAACGCGTCGCGGGCGGGTGACCAGAAGCTTCCGAAGATCTCCAGATGTGGCTTCGGGGAGACGGCGTATCCCATCACGGCGTCGGCGACCACCCCCAACTCGGCGGCCTTGTCCTCGGTGAGAAGGAGCCGGGGGAAGTCGTATGGGACCGGGAGAGGTATCTCCGCCACCTCGACCGCACGATCCTCGACACCGATCTCGACGCGGCGATCGGAGGTTCCGATCAGCGCCATGCCGTCGACCCGAAGGGCAGCCTCCAACCTGGCGTCGTCGAGGACTTCGAGGAGATCGGGCTCAGCAATGGCCACACGACGTCCTTCGTGCCAGACCATTTGATCGATCGGTTCTCCGGCCCGCTTTGCCGTCCATTCCGCCGGGTAGTCGACGGCGACTTCGGCGGCGAGGAAGTCGGCGGTCCTCACCACCGGTATGGCTCGTGCGATCTCACCCAAGGCACCCTGGATGGTCTCCCGATTCGAAGGGCTGATCGGGACCGCCTGAGAGTTCACGTTGTCGACCGCGCCCTTCAGCAGAAGCTGGGGGCGGGAACTGGGCAGGCCGTGGATCAATTCGCTCTCGATGCTCGAGTTGCCGCCCGCCAGACCCACGACGGGGAGGACCATGATCACCATGGTCGCTGCCACCGCTCCCGCCGCTCGGGTCCGGTGTCTCCCGGAATCGCGAAGGACGGTTCGCGCCGTGATCGGGAACCGGTCGGCGAAACGCGACAGCCAGGCGACGAGGGGTCCGGCGAGCATGGCCACACCGCCGATCATCATCACCACCCCGATGACCGTGACCTCGTTGGTGTGGGCGGTGAGGCCCGTGGCAAAGAACAGGGTGCCGAACGCCGTGAAGACGACTCCGACAACCGGAACCCAACGACGGGGCGTCGAGGCGGGCACACGACCCTGCAAGGCGGTCAGGATGGGAACCGCGGCGGCGGTCTTTGCAGGCAACCAGGCCGCGATCGCGGCTGCTGCCACGGCGAGGAGCAATGGGCCGGCTACGTCCACGGGCGCAAGTGGAAAGTCCTCGATCCGCCTCGGAACCAGGTTCTGCAGGGTCGGCCGGGCGATAGCGAGGAGCACCAGGGCAAGGGCGACACCGCTGAGCCCGCCGATGACCCCGACCAACAGGCCTTCGCCGAGGACTACTGCCTTGACATGACTGTCGTCCGCGCCGTTGGCGCCGATCAGCCCGATCTCGCGGAGACGCCGACGGATGCCTGTGGCGAACGCCGCCCCGGCGATGAACGCAACCTCGGCGAGGAGGCCTGCAGCCACTGCCGAGGAGACCACAGGCGGGTTCTCCATCGGGTTGTCGGGACTCCAGCTCAGTCGCTCGGTCCGGCTCTCCACGTAGAGGTAGACCGGCGCCCCTTCGCGATCCCCGTGCCAGAAGCGCTCGCTGACGTACTCCCACGCTGCGCTCTCTCCACGTTCGGACCAAACCCGGTTGAGCTCTTCGACCTCTTCGGGGTCGAGGGCGAAGTACGTCCCCTCGTCCAGCCAGAACTCTTCCGGGAGCGGTGGAGCGCCGGCAGGATGGAACAGATGCATGTCGGAATGCCATCGCAGCCGTATCCCTTCGGCAGTGACAAGGTCTTCGGGAGCAGCGATCAGGATCTTCGCCGAGGAGACACCTCCGGGGATCTCCTCCTCGATGGCGTCGAGGGCGTCGGGGGTGACAACGGCGTGGTTGTCCGCCCAGAACACGGGGTGGGTCAGGAGACCGGTGATGAGGAACTCCCGATCGATCCCGTTGGGAAGTCGAATGGCGATGGTGTCGCCGATCCCGGCTCCCTCTTCGGACGCCAGGTACTCGGTGATGGCGATCTCGCCAGGACTCGTCGGTGCTCGACCTTCGGTGAGGTCGAGGAGCCCGGCCGTCACCGGATGGTCGAGGTCTCCGTCGATCATCTCCACCAATCGGCCTGCTGAGATGGTTCCCCAGCTGGTGCGGTGAACGCCGACGTCTGCGGTCGGAGCGATCTCTCCTACTGCTTCCAACAGCCACGGGGTGAATCCGTCGACCACTCCATCCAGCTCCACCTTCACCGTGGCGCCGCCATAATCCGACAGAGCCTGTTCTTCCATGGTCACGTGCGATGCGCGGAAGTAGGCGCCGGCCACCGCAGCGACCATCACCGGGATCGCTATCAGGGCACAGAGAAGCAGGGTGCGCTTCCTGTTGCGGCCGGCGGTTCGGGCTGCCAGCTTGACGGCGGCACCGGTCGCGCTCATGAGATCAGATCTGCGGTGGACGACGGGACCGGTCTGCGCACCGAGATCTCCTCGATCTTCCCGTCCCGAAGACGCACGACCCGATCCGCGTAGGCGGCGAAGGCGGGCTCGTGGGTGACCATGAGAGCGGAGGCCCCGGCCTCACACCGATCGCGGAGCAGTTGGAGGATGGCCTCGCCGGTTGCCTCGTCCAGCGCCCCGGTTGGCTCGTCGGCGAGGAGGAGTTTCCTCGGTCCGACCAGACCGCGGGCGATGGCGACCCGCTGCTGTTCCCCACCGGAGAGCTGGTCGGGATACCGATGTCCTGCACCCCCGAGACCGACTTCGGCCAGCGCCTTCTCCGCCAGCAGCCGGGCATCCGACGGTCTCATCCCGTCGAGTTCGAGCGGCATGGCCACGTTCTCGGCCGCGGTGAGTGCGGGGAGGAGGTTGAACTGCTGGAACACGTAACCCACCGAGATCCTCCGGAGCTGCGCCAGCTCTTTCCTGGAGAGGTCACCGAGATCACGGCCCTCCACCCAGACGTTCCCGGTCGTGGGCTCGTCCAGGGCACCTGCGATGTTGAGCAGGGTGGTCTTGCCCGACCCGCTTCGACCCGTGATGGCGACGAACTCGCCGGGGGCGACGTCGAGGTCGATGTCGATGATTGCGTCGACGCGTTGGGCTCCTTTGCCATGCGTCTTTCCGACGCGGCGCATCTTCAAGATGGGCTCGCTCACCGCTTCACCTCCTGTTGCTCATAGGTGGGGGCAGAGGCCGTGGCCTTCAAGGCCACGGTGGAGAGACGCTCTTCGACCCGATCCAGCCAGCGCAGCTCCGCCTCGGCGTTGTAGATGAGCCGATCTAGGTGGAGTTGCCACGCGAGGTCTTGATCCTCGGAAGAGGATCGGAGCTGCACGTAGTGCTGGAGCAGACCCATCGTCTCGCGGCGCTGCACTTCGATCACCCGATTGGGGTCGAGCGCGCCGGTGTGGATGGAGAGCAACACCTTGATGGAGAGCTCGTCGCGACCTTGGGCGAGAGATTCGGGCCGATCCCCCCATCGGGCGAGGGTCGCTCGGCCCTGGTCGGTTATCGAGTAGACGACGCGGCCTTCCTCGTCCTCGACTCCCGGCTCGACGAGACCATCGCGCTCCATGCGCTGCAACGTGGAGTAGACCTGGCCGATGTTGAGGTCGACGCCATTCCCGGTGGCGTTCTCCAGTTCGCTCTTCAACTGGTAGCCGTACATCGGCTCGGTCGCCAGGAGGGCGAGCAGACCTTCCTTGATTCCCATAGATACGGAGTATGCATACCGGGTATGCACCTGTCAAGGGGGCGACGGAGTAGGAAGGAGTAGAGCCCGGTCAGATGATCCGGCCGGCGTGCTCGGCGTACGGCTCGCCGTCGATGATCCGCTGCGGCCCGAACCGGGACAGGTCGAGCGCCGGGTCGGTCCCCGTGATCCGTTCCGCCAGGTAGCGGCCCACCGCGTGGCACTGCTGGAAGCCGTGGCCGCTGAACCCCGTCGCCAAGTGGAGGCCGGAGATGCCGGGCCACTCGCCGATGATGGCGTTGGCGTCGAGCCGGTTCTGGGCGTACAGCCCGGCCCAGGACCTCACCACCTCGAGACGGTCGAAGGCAGGGAGGTGGGTCACGAGCTCCGGCCAGATGATCTCGTAGAAGCGGTCCCGCGGCGCCGGGGTGAAGTCGAACCCGATGGGGTCGTCGTCGGTGGACCATGCCATGAAGAAGGTGTCGTGCTCAGGGATGGCATACACGCCGGAGGGGAGGAACAGGCTGGGCAGTGACGGCCCGCCCTCGACGTCGGCCCGGACCACGTAGACGGTCCGCATCACGGGTTCCACCGGGATCTCCACGCCGACGGTCCGGAGCAGCTCGGTCGTCCAGGCCCCGGCGGCGACCACGACGTTGTTGGCCCCGAGAGTCTTCCCGTCGGCGAGGCGGACCCCGGTGATGAGGTCGCCGGAGGCCATGAGGGCCGTGACCTCTCCGACCACCGCCTCCGCGCCCATCTCCAGGGCCTTGCGTCGGTAGCCCTCGACCACCGCCGCCGGGTCGACTGAGCCGTCGCTCGGCCCGAAGGTCCCGCCGACCAGTGTCCCGGACGTCAGGGCCGGCCACCGGTCGGCGACCTCGTCCATGTCGAGCCACACCGAATCGCAGCCGAGGCGCTGCTGGTTGGCGAGCCCCGCCAGGGCTGCCTGCTTCGTGTCGTCGTCGACCAGGAATAGGTTTCCCTGCTTCCGGAGCTTCGGGTCGGGCTGGAACTCGCCCACCGTCATCGTCTCGGGGAACTCCTCGAGGACCTC
>JAGFIR010000032.1 GCA_024103415.1 Acidimicrobiales bacterium | reverse complement strand
GGAGGATTATCCGCTCTCACAGCACGTGAAGGTCGTGGAAGCCTGAGCGGTGTGGGTCCCGTGGGACTCGAACCCACAACCAACGGGTTAAAAGCCCGCTGCTCTACCAATTGAGCTAGAGACCCGGAGTGCGCGAGTTTCCCTGGGGAGACGGCCGCGAAGGATACCGCTCGCCTACCCGAAGCTTCAGAGTGGCTCGCCGAGCTGTCCACGTAATCGGCCCTCCTCCGCCGGGTTCTCGGCCGGGTCAGGCTTCAAGGATCCAGCTTTTGGGGTACTGCGGGAGGCGCGACGCGCAACGCAAACTAGATAGTCCCAATACGGACCTCCGCCTGCGACAACCTGCCGAGCGTCCATGAATGCCACCACTGCGCCGAACCCATAGAACAGAACAATCCCGACTATGACGCCCAGTGAGTTGAGTGTCAGATCGTTGATGTCGATGACCCGGTACATGAACCCGACGATCCGTCCAATGATCCCCTGCATCAACTCGATCACGAGGAAGACGGCCACGCCTTGACCCAGCACTCGGCGCAGAGTGGGGCGCTTGATCACGAACCATGCTCCGAAACCGAAAGGCACTCCAAGCATGACGTTCTGGACAAGCTGACTCGGGTCGGTGCCGGTGTCGAAGAGTGGAACAATCGGCACGAAGTTCGCAAACGTCATGAAGGGTATGGACGCGAAGTCCCGCGCCATAAGTCCGTCGACAGGGATTGGAAACAGTGTCACGCGGAGCACCTCGATGAGATACACGCCGAAGAGAGCCATGCAGACGACTTTCGGGCGGTCAGCCCTTCTCCGCACGAGAGCGCCGAGGGCAACACCAGCCAAGAGCGGATAAACCAGCACTGCGAACGCCTCGCCGCTGAACACAGAATCGCGACCTCCTGAGCGAGCACGCCGCCCGCGCCAGACTGCCACGGGCGGCGTGTAGCCTTCTGTCGGCTAGGGCATCTTCAAAGTGCCAGCGCCCTTCTTGTTCCAGCCATCGTCTTCGGTGGTGTAGGCAACTATGTAGTACGTGTCGGCGGGCTCAGTGCCACAGTCAGCCGTGAAGCTCCTCTTGACGTTCAGGGTACTAGAAGGCGTCCGTGAGGCTGAGCATGCGATTTGATCCGGGAAGCTCATGCGGTACACCCTCATTTGGATTGTGTAAGGGCTGGGTAGAGCCCATGGGTCCTTCGAGTATGCCCATACATCGCCGGCGAAAGTCATCGTGCCCCCGGTACCGAATGTGTAAGTGACCCCGTTGGCTTTCCCGCTCACGTAGCGCAGGTTCATTGTCCACGACCAGCTGTGTGTCGCAGCCAAGGCGGGTGCGGCGAAGATTAGGAGCGCTGTTGTCAGGACGGCCAAGCGGACAAGCGGGCCCACGGCACGCCCGTGCCGGGTCACCGGCGGGCGGCGATCAGAAGGGTTCATTTTCACCTCGTTTCACTCGAGATTGGATCGCGGCAATCAGGACGGACTCCGATTGGGCAGGTGGAGGTCGCGTTCGGGTTCGACCAAGGGGATCGATTCGAAGGTCACCGTCCATACAATGTTCCTACTTCGGGACTGTGTGTGTCTTATCCGTCCACTCTTCGTAGCCCGTCGTTCGGCTCCTCACTCCTCTCTTCCGGCGGCCATGGAGTGGCAGCGCTTCACCAATAGTTCGTTCAAGTCCCACTTCCTATTCACGATGTTCAACCGAGATGAGGATGGGTGGTCGTCCCGCGTTGCGCCCGACGCTCCCAACGAACGCCTCCGGGTTGATCAGGAGGAGAGCCGGCCACCATCGATGAAGGAAGGATGCGGGCCGACCCTCCCCCGTCTCGTTCAACTTTGTCCATGGCGCGGATGACCTTCGAAATGAAGAGGAACGCCGGGATAGACAAATCTGTCTGTGACTATCGATGAAGGAGTTGTCATGTCCGCACGGTCGAGCCTCTTGGTCGCGTCCCTGCTTGTCGGATTGGCGCAGCCAGGTGTCGGCGCCGACTTGAGGGTCGCACCGGAGGAACACTGTGTCGTGTTCGTTGTCGACCAAGAGCCTGATGGCAAATTGATCACTACCGACCCCGTCTGTTTCCCTTCCCAGAACGAGACCGATGCCTACGGACGAACATGGTTGAGATCGGTGTCGCCGGCGGCCGTCAGCCCCGTTCGCCGGACAGGTCTCGCCTTGGCCAGCTTCACTCTGGGAACCCACTACGACGGGGCCAACGGGACCGGGTCGTCGATCAGCGTGGTCGGGTCGTCCTGCACTGGCGGCTACTGGAACACCCCGAGCAATTGGGACAACCGGATATCGTCTTCCTTCAACGGCTGTGCTCGCCTTCGACATTGGGATTTGCCCAGCATGGTCGGTTCAGTCCAGGACACGTATGGTGCTGGAAGTACCCACAACCTGAGCTCGATGGACAACAAGACTCAATCGGTTTCCTACCATTCCAGCTAGGCGTGCCTGGAAGTGGCTGCGCAACCGGTCGACCCTACAGACGCTGACGTGATTTCGGCCTCGCTCGAAAAGCCGTCTCTGTTTGGGCTCATCTTCACCCGCCACTATCCGGCCCTGTACAACTTCGCCGCTCGGCGGATCGGGCGAGATGAAGCGGCAGACCTTGTCGCCGACACCTTCGTTCGCGCGCTCGAGTCCCGGGCGACCTACGACCCGTCATATCCGTCTTGTCTGCCCTGGCTCTACGGAATCGCTCAGAACGTGATCAGGGACAGGCTCAGGAGAGTCGGTCGCGGAAAGCGCATCTACATCGCATTGCCTGCCGCTGCCACTGAGGAGTTCGGAGAAGAGACCGACGACCGGGTAGTCGCAAGTTCCGTCGCTACCGACCTGGCCCACGCTCTAGCCCGTCTGTCGAAGCGGGACCGAAGCACGCTTCTTCTCTATGCCCTGGATGGCCTTTCGTACTCCGAGATAGCCCTCGTCCTTGACATACCTGCTGGAACGGTGGGCTCTCGTTTGAACAGAGCTCGACAGCAGATCCTTGAAGCGATACCCGACCTCGAGCAAAGAACGAGATGACGATGATCCCGATTTCACGATGTTCGACTCAATTCGCCGACGGTATCACCGGTGGCTGAGCAAGAACGCCACCCAGTAGACGACCTGCTCCGGGCAATTGCCGGCAACGTCGAGTCGAGCGCCGCCGAACGTGAGTACGCCAGACAAAAGCTCGATCGTGCCATCGCCGAGTTGGGGCGTCGCCAAACGAGACGCCGCCAGCGGGTGCTGGTCTGGGGCATGGTTTTCGCTGCCGTATTCGCGGGCGTGGCATTCGTCCTTCTTGCCGCCCAGCCGAGTCAAGCAAGAGCCGCGATCGAAGAGATCGCCGACCTCGTTGAAGTGATCGACCCTCTGGCTGCCACCGATACGACGTTCATCTACACACGGTCTTCATCGAGTGCGTTGGCCGAAGTCCCCGGAGTTGCGCTGGGAGGAATCACCATCGAGGGAGACTCCCTCCTTTACCTCCTCAATAGCCGCAGAGAAACTTGGTATGGGAGCGAGGGCACCGTCCAAATGCGAACCACCTACCTCCAGCCTACGTTCTTCAGCGATGCCGACCGGGACGCCTACTTTGCCGCGGGGCTCGACCGGCAAGACGAGATTGGCCAGACCCGTACGGTTACAGTCCATCTGCCGATCGAGGAGTGGCCCCACGACTCCGTCGCACTAGACCGGGCAATTCGCGATCGAATGGTTACAGACCGCGGATTGCCCGAGACGATTGAGTACCTCGACGTCGCCCTCGGTATCGTCGGTGAGAGTTTCGCGACCCCGCAAGTCCGCGCATCCACCCTGCGTCTCATTGCCCGCCTGGAGGGCATCCAACTTCTCGGCCCTCCATCAGAGACCCTGACCTTCGCCGTCGACTATGTGGACAAGGGCGTCGAAACGAGATTCACGATCACCCTCGACCGCAATGGGTATCTGCGCCACCAGCGCGTGTTCAACGTCACCGCTGACGACCATCTCGGGCTCCCGCCAGCCACGGCGATCTATGAAGCCGAGTTCGCCGACCCGATAGTCACTGGCTCCCTCGATTAGAGGAGGCCCAACCCGTTGGTCGCGTTCGCGCGCGCAGAAGAGACCTCGACCGGTGCTGTGAAGAGCTTCCCCACCTTGTGCGAAGAAACCAATGACATTCCCGAGGATTGCGCGGAAGAGAAGGAGGTGTGTATGACTCGGACACGACGGAAGCGAGCCTGGCAACGCGTAGGGGCTTCGACGGCTGTGCTGGCAATACTGTTGACGCTGGCTCTGCCGGCACTAGCCGTCTCTGGCGAGGCGGGCATCTTGTCCTGCGGCACCAGCAAGCCGTTCAGCTATGTCCAGTGGAGGACAAAAGGTATCTGGCGAGAAGTCACCCCGCCCGGTGCCTCAACGATTCATTACGGCAACCAGCCGGCTGGTATGTGGATTAGCGGTGTGCACCAGGGCGTCTACGGCGGCGGTTACTGGGACATCTTGTCTTCGAACGACACTGATACCGTCTACACGAAGGGGTATTGCCAAAACTTCGGCTGAGAATCAGAATGATGTGCGACGTGACGAGCAGGTTCCTTGCCCCTTCCCGGTGGTCAGTCCTGCTCGCCCTCTTGCTCTTGAGCTGTTCCTCGGGCGGGGGTGGGCCGACCACCACTGTCGTGGAGTATTGGGCGGGGACGAAGAGCGAAAGGACCCAGGCCATTGGCGCCTGTCTCGAGGAGAAGGGCTGGTCGTTCGAATATGTAAGGGATGCCACAGGAGAACTCGCGATGAGCCTTCCCGCGGACATCGATACGGATGCCTTCCATCGAGACGTAGAAGAGTGTGAGAAAGCGGTTGCTCCGATCAAGTGGCCGGAGACACAGGAGGAGTACAGGACCTGGTTCGAGCATTGGATTGAGCGGTATCGGTGCATGGTGGACGCCGGTTTCGACCTGGAGGATGCGCCTTCGTTTGATAGTTGGTACGAGGCGATGCTCGCCGAGGAGGGCTACGACGTGCCCTATCTCCTGAAGAACCCCAATGATTTGATCTCCGCTGTCAGAGCTTGCCCTGCAGATCCCGAAGCCTTCTGGTAGTCGTGGGGCCGAGTGACACGAGGTTCGGATGAGGAGGGTTCTATGGGGAGCTTTGCTCCTCGTGGTAGGGCTGCTGGCCGGTTGGGCAGTCTCCCGGGTGTTCGGCGGTTCAGAGCCGCCCGTCGAGATCGCTGATCACACCTATGTGGAGGTTGTGCCGGGCGAGGTCTTCGACGTGCGGACTTTACGCGCGGTCGCCAGTTGGGATGTCGTACCGGTGGCGACGAACCGCGCGTCGGGCACGGTCACTTCGGTAAGGGCCGATCCCGGCGCCACGGTTGCAGCGGGTGAGGTCATGTATGAGGTCGATGAACGCCCGGTCGTGGCAGCTGTGGGCGAAATCCCTGCGTACCGAAGCATCTCCAGGGGCGATCGCGGCGGCGACGTGGCTCAGTTGCAGCGGATGCTGTCGGCTCTTGGCTGGTACGACGGAGACCCGGATGGTGTCTTTGACGCTTCGGTGCGGGACGCCGTCCGTGGTTGGCAGGAGTCCCTGCAGCTCGAGCGGTCAGGAGTGGTCGAGCTCGGCGACATCGTGTTCTTCCCTGAATTGCCCATCCGGGTGGTTCTGGACGAAACAGTGATTGCCCGCGGCAAGGTGCTGGCTGGTGGTGAGGACGCCATCGGATCGCTCGGCGAGGCGCCGCGATTCGTGATCGACCTGGGAGTGAATCAGACGGATCCTGTGCCGGTGGGAGAGACCGTGAGTTTGGAAGCGGTGATCCGTGGCAGCGAGGTCTCGTGGGAGGCAGTCGCCGGTGAGACCAGGCTCGGCCCCGAAGGATGGATGGTCGAACTTCTTCCACTGGGCGGTACGGCGATCTGCGGCGATGAGTGCGGCCTGGTTCCCGTCGGAGCGGGATGGTCGCTGGACGCGGCTCTGGTTCGGGTGCCACACACCGCAGGCCTCGTGGTGCCGGTCGCTGCACTCGTTTCTAAGGCCGATGGAAGTACCGGGGTGATCGACGAGGCGGGAGAGATCATCGGGGTCGAGGTGCTGGCAGTTGCCCGGGGCATGGCCGTGGTGGAAGGAGTCGAGGAGGCGACTCGGGTCCAGGTGCCTGCTCAACCATGAACCTGGCACTGCGCGCGGTCGGACTCGGGTTCGGATACGCCGCTGACACCCGGCTGTTCACCGACCTCGACTTCGAGATTCCGTTCGGGCGCGTCGTGGGTCTGACCGGTCGGAGCGGATCCGGTAAGTCGACGTTGCTTTACCTGCTGGGCCTGATGCTGGACCCGCGGGCGGGGCATATCGAGGTCGACGGGATCGACACAGGCGCGTTGTCCGACATCGGCAGGTCTCGGCTTCGCGCCCAGTACTTCGGTTTCGTGTTTCAGGACGCCGCGCTCGATCAGCGACGTTCGGTCCTGGACAACGTACTGGAACCCTGCCTGTACCGAGGTGAGTCGAGGAAGGATGCGAGGGCCGGCGCAGTTGACCTACTCGAGGGCCTGGAAGTGGACCTGCCTCTCGACCGGAGGCCGGGACAGGTATCCGGCGGGCAGGCCGCTCGGATAGCGTTGTGCCGCGCCCTTCTTACAGATCCTCGCATAATCCTCGCCGACGAGCCGACCGGCAACCTGGATCGAGCCACAGCAGAGGTGGTCGTCGGAGTCCTCATGGAAAGGGCTCGGTCGGGGGCAACGGTGGTGATTGCCAGTCACGACCCGAATGTGGTGGGCGTATGCGACGACGTGATCCAACTGACGCCTTGAACCGCGGTCCGACGGTATCTGCCCTGTTGGAGGAGATGTGGGCGGTGGTCCGGTCCGAGGCTGTTGTTTCGTTTCTAATCGCCCTCCTCGTGGCCGGGATGTGCGTCGCCGTGGGCATGACCGCCGGACGGGCAGAAGGGGTTCAGCAGCAGGTCTTAGGGACGATTGACGCGGCCGGGACACGGTCAATCGTGGTTCGTGCCGAACCGGAGGCCGGCGTGGATAGCAGTGTGATCACCAGGCTGACTGCCTTGGACGGAGTCGAGTGGGTCGGTGCTCTTGGGCCCTCCTCGGACGCACGAAACGCAGCTTTCGAAGGTGGAACGCCGGTCGCGGCGCGGGTGCTCTATACGACGGATTCATCGGCACTGGGGATACCGGAGCAATCAGCCGCCCCGGGCCGAGTCGCCTTCGGGAGTCCTCGAGCCCTCCGAATACTCGGCCTTCCTGAAAGGGTTGGCGTCGTCCGCGTGGGCCGAGCTACAGAACTGGCAGTTGTCGGCGAGGTCGATCTTCCCGATCACCTTGGTTTCCTGGACCCGCATCTGATTGTTCCGGCTGAGCCCTCGGTCGTCGGCCCGGTGGCATTGCTGGTGGTGGTGGCCGACAGCCCAGCCCTGGTGGGGCCTGTATCCGAAGTCCTGCGTGATCTGCTGGCCGCAGTGGACCCTGGCTCCATCACGATCACGACATCCGAGGCGTTCGCCCAATTGCGTGCAGTCATTGGAGGTCAACTCGGAGCGTTCTCAGAGTCGCTGGTCGTAGCGGTCTGCGTTCTCCTCGCTTGCTTGCTCTCGGTGCTCGGATTTGGTGTCGTGATGCTCCAACGTAAGGAGTTCGGTCGCCGTCGGGCTCTCGGAGCAACCAGGGGGTTCATCGTTGCCATCGTCTTGTTGAGGACGCTGGTCGTTGGGGCGATTGGAGCCTTCCTTGGAAGCGTGGCGACATGGGGCATCCTCTTGGGCAACGGTGACCCGGTGCCGGATGCCGGATTCCTCCTGTCGGTGGCAGTCCTCGCCATCCTCACCGCAGGTGCTGGTGCCCTGCTACCGGCCATCGTCGCCTCGCGTCGTGACCCAGCCTTGGAACTCCGGGTTCCCTGAACACGTGGCGCTCGGCATGGCTCTTCGAGAAGTCCATGCCGTCAGGCGTCGACAGCAGCGGACAGGAGCGTCCGTAGCTTGGCCAAGTCCGCCGGGCTCAGGGAGGCGAACATCTCGGCTGCCACCTCACGCCGGATGCGGCCGGCATCGGCCAGGACGTTTTGCCCGTCGTTCGTGACCTCGACCAGAGTCGCCCGCCGGTCGTCCGGGTCGGGGAGCCGCCGCACCCAGCCGGCGTCGGCTAGTTCGTCGACGAGTGTGGTGGCGGAGCGGGGGACGATGCCAAGTCTCTCCGCCAGCTCACCCATGCGCACCGGGGTGTCGGCCCTTCCCACGAAACGGAGGGCGCGGAGCCGGGCGGGCGTGATTCCGGGCGAGTCGATCCTGCGCATGGTCTCGTGGTGGACCCTTCGCCACAGCACTCCGAGCAGGTCGGCGACCGCCTCGGAGTCGTCTCGAGAATTTTCGGGAATACGGGAGGGCATGTAATGAGTTTACCTCATTGTGAGTCTTACTCAAGGAAAGGAACCACCCCTATATGCCAGCTGACCGAATCAGCGGCAGCCATCGGGCGATGCGCTCTCTCGTCGCCGATCGCAATGCCGCCAACCAGAAACTGAAGTCAGGGACCCTGCGCCGAATCGCCGGGTACGCCCGTCCATACCGGTGGTTGATCACCGTCTTCCTCGCCCTCGTCGTCATCGACGGGCTCATCGGGGCTGCGCCACCCCTCATCTACCGCGCCATCATCGACCAGGGGATCGCCGAGGGCCGCAGCGCCCTCGTCATCGGCCTCGCTGCCGCCCTGGCCGGCATCGCCTTCATCAGTCTCACCCTCGGGCTGTTCCAGCGCTGGCTGTCGTCCAGGATCGGCGAGGGCCTCGTCTACGACCTGCGAACCCAGGTCTTCGATCACGTCCAGAGGATGCCGGTCGGATTCTTCAGCCGCACCCAGACCGGCGCCCTCGTGTCGCGCCTCAACTCCGACGTCGCCGGCGCCCAGCAGGCGTTCACCTCGACGCTCTCCAACGTCGTGGGCAACGTGGTCACGGTCAGCGCCACCCTGACTGCGATGTTCGTCCTCTCGTGGCAGGTCACCCTCATCGCCCTCGTCCTCCTGCCGGTCTTCCTGATCCCGGCCCGCATCGTGGGCAAGAAGCTCGCCGCCATGACCAGGGAGCGGTACGAGCTCAACGCCGCCGTGGGCCAGACCATGACCGACCGGTTCAACGTGGCCGGTGCCCTTCTCGTCAAGCTCTTCGGACGTCCCGAAGAGGAGTCCGAGGTGTTCGCAGATCGCGCCGGGCGCGTCCGTGACATCGGCATCAAGTCGGCCATGTACTACCGCGTGCTCTGGAGCACTCTCGGCATGGTCGCCGCCTTCGCCACCGCCTTCGTCTACGGATGGGGAGGCCTGATGGTGATCGGCGGGAGCCTCGGCATCGGAACGCTCGTCGCCCTCGGCTCGTACCTCAACCGCCTCTATGGGCCGCTCACCGCTCTGTCCAATGTCCAGGTCGACGTCATGACCACCCTGGTCAGCTTCGAACGGGTCCTCGAGGTCATCGACCTCACGCCGAGTATCACCGACTCGGAGAAGGCGGTCCCCGTTCCGGACGGACCGGTCGGTGTCGAATTCGAGGACGTCGGCTTCGCCTACCCGGCACCGTCCGAGATCTCGCTGGCCTCGCTGGAGGCGGTGAAGAAACTCTCCGACGAACCCGGACAGCCGGTCCTCACCGACTTCTCGTTCCGCGTCGAGCCGGGTCAGATGCTCGCTTTCGTCGGACCGTCCGGGGCCGGCAAGTCGACGGCGGCCAGCCTGATCTCCAGGCTCTACGACGTCACCGACGGGTCGGTCAGGGTGGGCGGCACCGATGTCCGCGACCTGACCCTCGAGTCACTGCGTGGAGCCGTCGGAGTCGTGTCCCAGGACGCGTACCTCTTCCACGACACGCTTCGGGCCAATCTCGTCTATGCCCGGCCCTCGGCAACCGAGGACGAGATGGTGGCCGCCCTCAAGGCCGCCCGCATCTGGGACCTGGTGGAGGAGCTTCCCGAGGGTCTGGAGACCGTGGTCGGGGACCACGGCTATCGGCTGTCCGGCGGGGAGAAGCAGAGGCTGGCCATCGCCCGCCTGCTCTTGAAGGACCCGCGCATCGTGATCCTGGACGAGGCGACCGCCCATCTCGACTCCGAGTCTGAGGCGGCTGTGCAGCGAGCCTTGGCTTCTGCGCTCGAGGGTCGGACTTCGGTGGTGATCGCCCACCGTCTGGCGACTGTGAGGCAGGCAGACCAGATTCTGGTCGTCGACGAAGGTCGGGTGGTGGAGCGCGGCACCCACATGGAGTTGCTCCGGAAGGGCGGCCTGTACGCCGAACTGGTCAGGACCCAGCTGCTCGACGACGACCGGCAGAAGGCTTCGTAGGAATCAAGGGTTCGAGTCGTCCTCCGGGTGGTGGTTAGGGCGGTCGTTTCTTGATGTAGGTGTGGCCGAGGGGGCTGGTCCAGATGTGGTGTCCGTTGATGACTCGGTGTTTCCAGCAGCCTCGGTGGATGAGGATGTGGTCGTGGCGGCATTCTGGGGTGCCGTTTTCGGTTCTGGTGGGGCCGTGTTGGGCGAAGGGTTGGGTGTGGTCGAGGTCGCAGTCTCCTGCGGGCATCCGGCATCCGGGGAACCCGCAGGTCTGGTGGGTGGCTTCGATGAGTCGTTTCTGGGCGGGGCTGAACCGGCGTCTGATCAGGCCGGTGTCTACGACGTTGCCGTTTTCGTCGACGTAGGTGTATTGCCAGTGGGTGTCGGTGTTGTGTTCGCCTGAGGTGAGGTCGGGAATGTCGGAGACGATGGAGTCGACGAGGGCGGTGCGTTCATCCGGGTCGAGGTGGCTGGTTCCTTGTTCGATCACTCGAGCACGGTGCAGGTCGATCCGTCCGTCGGACAACAGTACCACGGGGTCAGGGGCGTTGCTGGTTTTCGACGAGGTGGTCACCGCGCGTCTCGCCCATGGCGGCCGCCGACCTCGGCGTCGAGGCCCTCTTCCTCGATATCACGGCCACGGTCGACCGCTGGTTCGAGGCGCCGGGCTTCTGGATGCGTCCCCCGCAGAGCCTCATCGACTGCGTCCAGGCGTCC
>JAGFIR010000186.1 GCA_024103415.1 Acidimicrobiales bacterium | reverse complement strand
AGCGTGATCCGTTCGATGGTCGCGTTCGCGCTCTACGTCGTCGTCGCGGTGGTCGCGTACCAGATCGGCAAGGCCGTCGGTCGGGCCTCGCGCGACGACAGCTGATGCCTCAGCTGAAGCAGTCGGGTCCGAGGAGCTCGCGCAGCTCGGCATAGAGCCCGTTGCGGTGCGACACCCGGTACTCGTCGCCGAGCTGGATCACCGTCGTCTTGTCGGGCTGCTCGAGGTGCACGAACACCGGGCAACCGCCCGGGTGGCGCACGAACACGTGCTTGAGCGCCTCGACCTTCGCGTCCGACAGGGTGCCGATCCGGGCCCGGATGCGCACCGGAGCGTCCCCGTCGTCGGGGGTGAGGTCCGGACTCGAGATCTCGATCGCGATCAGCTTGGCGGTGTCGTCGCGCTGGTCCACGCGGCAACGCATCACGACGATGGCGTCGTCGACCAGGACGTGGCCGTGCTCGGCCATCACCCGTGGGAACACCATCACCTCGACCGCCGCGCCCAGGTCCTCGAGCATGAAGGTCGCCATGAGGTCACCCTTCTTCGTGTACTTGCGGACGAGTCCGGTGACCACTCCCCCGACCGTGCACACCGTCCCCTCGTCGCGCTCCCGGAGGTCCGACAGCGAGCCCTCGACCAGCCGACGGAGCGCATGCTCGACACCGAGCAGCGGGTGGTCGCTCACATAGAGCCCGAGCATCTCCTTCTCGAACGCGAGACGCTGCGTCTTCGGGTACTCCGTGTCGGGGATGTCGAGGCGATGGTCGAAGCTCTCGTCGCCACCGAGACCGCCTTCGTCGAGGTCGAAGAACGACAGGGTGCCCTGATCACGTCGCCGACGGCGGGCGACGGCGTCCTCGACGAGCTGCTCGTGCACGTCGACGATGCCCTTGCGCGGGTGCCCGAGCGAGTCGAACGCCCCCGACTTCGCCAGCGACTCGACCGTGCGCTTGTTGAGCGCGATGGGGTCCACGCGATCACAGAAGTCGTGGAAGTCGACGAACGGGCCCCCGTCGGCCCGAGCGTGCGCGATGTGGTCGACGACGCCGCTCCCGACGTTTCGGACGGCCGACAGGCCGTAGCGGATCGTCTTCTGGCCGTCGGCGTCGGCACGCACGGTGAAGTCCTGCTCCGACTCGTTCACGTCGGGGACGAGGACGCCGACCCCGAGTTGGCGGCACTCGTTCAGGAACACGGCGGTCTGGTCCTTGTTGCTCTTCACGCTCGTGAGCAGCGCGGCGAGGTACTCGACGGGGTAGTTCGCCTTCAGGTACGCGGTCTGATACGCGAGGTAGCCGTAGCCGACGCTGTGTGACTTGTTGAACGAGTAGTCGGCGAACGGCTCGATGGTGTCGAAGATCCGCTCGCCGAACTCACGGTCGTGGCCCTGCGCGACGCAGCCGTCGACGAACTTCGTGCGCTCCTGCGCGATCAGCTCGCGGATCTTCTTCCCCGTGGCCTTCCGGAGGTTGTCGGCCTCCTCGAGCGTGTAGCCGGCGAGCCGCTGCGCCACCCGCATCAGCTGCTCCTGGTAGATCATCAGGCCGTAGGTGGGGGCGAGGATCTCCTCGAGGTCCGGGTGCGGGTAGTCGACCTCCGTGCGCCCGTTCTTGCGGTCGGCGTACTCGTTGTGCCAGTTCTGGGCCATCGGACCCGGGCGGTACAGGGCCACGAGCGCGGCGATGTCCTCGAAGCGGGTCGGGGCGAGGGATCGGAGCAACGCCCGCACCGGCCCACCTTCCAGCTGGAAGACCCCGACCGTCTCCCCGCGTCGGAGCATCTCGAAGGTCGGCGCGTCGTCGAGCGGGACGTGGTCGATGTCGGGCCGGGTCCCGGTCGACGACTCCACAAGGTCGAGCGTCACCTCGAGCACGTCGAGGTTGCGCAGCCCGAGGAAGTCCATCTTGAGCAGCCCGAGGTCCTCGACCCCGTGCATCTCGTACTGCGTGACGATCGGCGCGTCGGCGATGTCGCCACCCGAGACCGGCTTGCGCTGGATCGGGAGGTACTCGGTCAGCGGCTCGCGCGTGATGACCACCGCCGCCGCATGGATCCCGTCCTGCCGGCGGAGCCCTTCGAGCCCGCGGGCGACGTCGATCACCCGTTGGGCGTCCGGATCGTTCTCGTACAGGACGCGGAGCTCCCCCGCCATCTTGTAGCCGTCCTCGTGCTTCTCCTCGAGCTCGAGGCACGCGGCGAGCGGGGTGTCGCGACCCATGATCAGCGGCGGCATGAGCTTCGCGATCTTGTCGCCCACGAGGTACGGGTAGCCGAGTACGCGCGCCGCGTCGCGCACCGCGGCCCGGGCCTTGATCGTCGAGAACGTCACGATCTGCGCGACGTGGTCCGAGCCGTACCGCTCGGCCGCGTACTTGATCATCTCGCCGCGGTACCGAGAGTCGAAGTCCATGTCGATGTCGGGCATCTGCTTGCGACCCGGGTTGAGGAATCTCTCGAAGATCAACCCGTACTCGAGGGGGTCGATGTCGGTGATCCGGAGGCAGTAGGAGACGATGGAGCCGGCGGCGGAGCCACGACCCGGCCCGACGCGGATCCCGTTCTCCCGGGCGTGGCGGATCAGGTCCCAGACGATGAGGAAGTAGGCGGGGAAGCCCATCTCCTCGATGATCTTGAGCTCGTGCTCGATGCGGTCCCACACCTCGGGGCCCGGGCTGGCGCCGTAGCGCTCGCGGGCGCCGTTCTCCACGAGCTTGCGCAGATAGGTGACCTCGGTCTCGCCTTCCGGCACCGGGAAGTGCGGCAGCAGGATCTTGCCCAGCTCGAGCTTCGTCTCGACCCTCTCGGCGACCCAGAGCGTGTTGTCACACGCGCCCGGGAAGTCGTCGTCGGGGAAGATCGCTCGCATCTCGGCGGCGCTCTTGACGTAGAAGTCGTCCCCCTCGAAGCGAAGCCGGGCCGTCTCGCTGCGGAGCGAGCCAGTCTGCACACACAGAAGGACGTCGTGGAGGTCGTGCTCCTCGCGGAACGTGTAGTGGGCGTCGTTCGTTGCCAGCAGCGGCGCCCCGATCCGCTTCGAGATGTCGAGCAGGTCGCCCATGATCCGTCGCTGGGCGGGGATCCCGTGATCCTGGATCTCAATGAAGAAGTTGTCCTTGCCGAAGACGTCCTGGAACCGGGCGGCGGCGGCGAGAGCGGCGTCGAAGTCGCGCTCGGTGTTGACCGTGCCTTCCTCGGTGGCGGCGTCCGGACCGAGCAGCTGTGGGACGAGGCCGCCGAGACACCCCGATGTGGCGATGATGCCCTCCGAGTGCTCGGCGAGCAGCTCGATGTCCATCCGGGGCTTGTAGTAGTAGCCGTCGAGGAACGACTTGGACGAGAGCTGCAGCAGGTTGCGGTACCCCGTCGGGTTCTCGGCCAACAGGATCATGTGATACCGCTGGTTCTGCGAGTGTGGAGGCCGGTCGAAGCGTGACCCTTCCACGTAGTAGGCCTCGATCCCGATGATGGGCTTGATCCCCGCCTCGTTGGCCTTCTTGTAGAACTCGACCGCGCCGTAGAGGTTGCCGTGATCGGTGATGGCGATGGCCGGCTGGCCGTCGGCCGCGGCGGCCTTCGTCACCCGCTCGATGCGGGCCGCTCCGTCTAGGAGGGAGTACTCGGTGTGGAGGTGAAGGTGGGCAAACGACACGTCAGCGACTTACAACGATGTAGTTCCTCGAATCTAACACCACCGTCAAACGGCCGGTCCGACCTCGCTCGAGCGATCTTCGCGAGTTGGAGGACACCTCAGAGCAAGACCGCGAGGACGGACAGGACGGCCACGGCGGCGGCCGCCGCGGTCCTCAGGACCAGGGCGTTCCGACCCCGGATCCGGGACCACATCTCCCCGATGACGAAGCCGGCGATGAGCCCGCCGAGGTGTGCCTGCCACGCCACGTTCGGCACCAGGAAGGGGATGAGAGCGTTGATGAGGAGGAGGAAACCCATCTGCTGGAGCAGTGCCCGTCCATACGGGGTGTGCCTCCGGTGCAGCGCCCAGTTCGACCAGACCCCGAAGAGGCCGAAGATCGCACCCGAGGCTCCGACGGCAAAGGTACCGAGATCGCCCGTGAAGTATGTGACGGCGCCTCCGAACCCCGCGGACGCCAGATAGAGCGCTGCGAATGGCGCGGTGCCGACCCCCCGTTCCACCTGGGGGCCGAGCACCCACAGGGCCCACATGTTGAAGAGGATGTGCGTGATACCCCCATGAAGAAGGACCGGCGTGAAGAGTCGCCACCACTCCCCTGCCTCAAGGAAGAAGTTCCATTGCGCCAGGTTTTGCAGGATCGGGTTGTTGAGGTCGCCCATCCCGGTGATCAGGAAGAACCCTGCGGCCAGGCCGAGAAAGGTCATCGTCGCCGGGGCCCCTGCCGCCCGTCCCGCCCTGGTCCGGGTCGGGATGACCCGCTGCGGCCCTTCGGACCTCACACACTCCGGGCAGCGCTGCCCGACGGTGGCGTCGATGGAGCAGGCCGCACAGATGGGACGTCCGCAGCGGCTGCAGGAGAGGAGTGTGTGGCGGTCGGGGTGGCGATAGCAGACCGGCGCTTCGGTCTCGCGGCTCGATTCCTGAGTCACCCGGTCACGGTATCGGATTGGGACCGGAACCTGGACCGAGGCCCCCGAGCACGGTCGCCAGATCCTCGGGAAGAGGGCTCTCGACCTCGAGGCGCTCCCCCGTGACGGGATGGGTGAGGGACAGGCGGGCGGCGTGCAGGAAGATCCGGCGCGCCCCATGCCGATGCCGGCGGGCCCCGTAGAGCGTGTCCGCGACGACGGGATGACCGATGGCGGACAGGTGGACGCGTATCTGGTGGGTCCTCCCGGTCTCCAACCTCACCTCGAGGAGGCTGCAGTCCCGATCGGGGAAGCGGTCGAGCACCCGGTAGTGCGTGCGGGCGTGCTTCCCGTCGGGGTGAACGGCTCTGCGGAGGGGATTCGCCGGGTCACGCCCGATGGGTGCGTCGATGGTGCCGGTCGGCGACCCTGGCAGACCGTGGACCAGGGCGAGGTAGACCCGGCTGATCTCCCGCCGACGCATCATCTCCGAGAGGGCGCCGTGGGCGTCGGCGGTCCGGGCCACGACGAGAGCACCGGAAGTGTCCCGGTCGAGACGATGGACGAGACCCCAGCGGCCGGCCTCCCCCACCCCTTCCAACTCGGGGTACCGGTGCAACAGCCCCGCCACGAGGGTGCCCCTGGACCTCCCGCTGCCGGGGTGCACCACCACGCCGGCGGGCTTGTCGACGACGATGAGGTGCTCGTCTTCGTAGAGCACGTCGAAGCCGACCGATTCGGCGGCGAGGTCCTCCTCGGGCTCGGGAGTGGCCACGGTTATCACTGACCCGGCCGACACGCGATCCGACGCCGAGACGGGCGCCCCGTCGACCCGGGCCCCGAGGTCCACCAACTCGCGCGCCACCGATCGGCTGACCCCGAGCAAGCCGGCCACCACCTTGTCGACGCGCTCCCCCGACACGCCCTCCGGGACTACGAGTTCCTGGTTCGCCACGAGTAGACCAACAAGAGAACCACGGCGATGGTCAGAGATGCGTCGGCGATGTTGAAGGTGGGGATCCACCAGAGATTGATCCAGTCGACCACCTTCCCGTCGAACAGGCCGTCACCCCGGGTGAGCCGGTCGAACAGGTTGCCCAGCGCCCCGCCCAGCACGAGGCCGAACCCGATGCGCTCGGGCATCGGCCGGGGCGTGCGCAGGTACCAGATGACGAATGCAGAGACGAGGATCGCCACCACGGCGAAGAACGGGCCGCCCCTCCCGAACAGGGAGAACGCGGCCCCCGGGTTCTCGTGGAACGTGAAGCCGAAGAAGCCGTCGATCACCCAGACCCGCCGGTCGGAGAACAGGGACTCGGCCATGCGCTTGGTGGCCTGGTCGGCCACGACGACGGCCGCGGCGATGACCAGCGGGAGGGCGAGACGCCGGATCAATTGGAGCGGGAGGCACACTCCACGCAGAGTGTGGCGTACGGCAGTGCCTCGAGACGCTGGACCGGGATCGCCTTGCCACAGCTCTCGCAGATGCCGTAGGACCCGGCCTCGATCCTCAGCAAGGCGTGCCGGACCTTGCCCAGGAGGTCGATGGTGTTCTGCTCGATCGAGAGCTCCTTGGCGTACTCCAGCTTGACGGAGCTGGCCTCGGCGTTGCCCGGGTCGGGGCTCCGGTCAGAGGACGCCTCGGTCATCCGGGCCTCTTCGATCTCGCGCTCGTACTCGGCGATCTGCTCTTCGAGGTGATCCCGCTCCTCCTCGAGACGCTTGCGGAAGCGCTCCACGGTGCTCTTGGCGAGTTTTCTTGACATGTGTAGATCAGTCCCCTGTGTAAAAGGTGCGGAACCCTACCAACGCGCAATGGCATAAGGAAGATTCCCGAAGCAGGAGTTATGTGTCCGGAACCTTTCGTCTTACGATTCCGCCTCCATGACCCCTGAGAAGCGCACCACCTTCACGCCACTCCCGCCGGCGCCGAATCACGACGAGTTGGAGCGCCACATCCTCGATTGGTGGGAGGAGAACCGGATTTTCGACCGGCTGCGTGAGCAGAACGCCGATGGTCCGATCTTCAGCTTCGTGGACGGCCCGGTCACCGCCAACAAGACCCTGGGCGTCCACACCGCCTGGGGCCGCACCCTGAAGGACGTCTTCCAGCGATACAAGGCGGCCACCGGCCATCACCTGCGCTATCAGAACGGATTCGACTGTCAGGGTCTCTGGATCGAGGTCGGCGTCGAACAGGAGCTCGGTCTCAACTCGAAGCGGGACATCGAGGCGTACGGACTGGAGAACTTCGCCCGCAAGTGCCGTGAGAAGGTGGCCTGGTCTGTCGAGGAGCTGACCAGGGGGTCGAAACGCCTCGGATACTGGATGGACTGGGGCAACGACTACCTCACGTTCGCCGACACCAACATCGAGTACATCTGGCGCTTCCTCAAGACGCTTCACGAGCGCGGGATGCTCTACAAGGGCCTCCGGGCGACCGAATGGTGCCCCCGCTGCGGCACCTCGATCTCCCAGCACGAGATCACGATGTCGGGCGTCTATCAGGAGAAGGCCGACCCGTCCCTGTTCGTCCGTCTCCCCCTCGTCGGCCGGGAGGGCGAGTCGCTGGTCGTCTGGACGACCACGCCGTGGACGCTTCCGGCCAACGTCGCGGCCGCGGTCCATCCCGAGCACCAGTACGGGCGCCGCAGCAACGGCGAGTGGGTGGCGGTCGACCGGTACCCCGACGAGGACCTGACCGACATCCGCCCGGGCAGCGAGCTGGAGGGGTGGGCCTACCGGGGCCCGTTCGACGACCTCGAGCCGGGAGCGGGCGTCGAGCACCGCGTGGTCCTCTGGGACGAAGTCACCATGGACCAGGGGACCGGCATCGTCCACATCGCCCCCGGTTGTGGTGGCGAGGACTTCGACCTCGGAAAGCGCGAGGGCCTCGGGATCATCATGCCGGTCGACGAGTCCGGCCGCTTCTACCCGCAGTTCGGGCGGTTGGCCGGGAAGGACGCCGGGGAGGCCGCCAAGGAGATCATCGCCGACCTGGAGCGCAAGGGCGTGCTGGTCGAGGCGGGCGAGTACGTCCACTCCTATCCGCATTGCTGGCGCTGTGACACCCCGCTCATCTTCAGGGTCGCCGACGACTGGTACATCGCCGTCGACACCATTCGAGACGACCTGCGCGAGGCGAATTCCACCGTGGAGTGGACCCCGGCCTACATGGGCAAGCTCATGGACGACTGGCTCGTCAACATGGGCGACTGGAACATCTCCCGCCGTCGCTACTACGGCCTCCCCCTCCCCTTCTTCCCGTGCGAGTGCGGCCACCTCACGGTCGTCGGATCCAAGGAGGAGTTGGGGCGTCTGGCGACGCGGGGCATGGATCAGCTCGAAGAACTGCATCGGCCGTGGGTCGACCGCGTGGCGATCCGCTGCGAAGCCTGCGGAAACACCGAGGTGACCCGCATCGCCGAAGTGGGCGACGTCTGGCTCGACGCAGGCATTGTCCCGCTCTCCACCCTCGGCTGGCAGAACCCCGAGTGGATCGAAGAGGGTTACGCCACCGGCGCCGCCAGGGGCCTGACCAAGGCCGACCTCCCGGACCACTCCTATTGGGAGAAGTGGTTCCCGGCCCACTGGGTCACGGAGATGCGGGAACAGGTCCGTCTCTGGTTCTACTCGCAGCTGTTCATGTCGGTGGCGATGGTCGGCCAGTCCCCGTTCAAGGCGGTCCTCGGCTACGAGAAGATGCTTGCCGAGGACGGCCGTGAGATGCACGGGTCGTGGGGCAACCTGATCTCGGCCGAGGAGGCCTTCGAGAGGATGGGAGCCGACGTGATGAGATGGCTCTACTGCGCCCATCCGCCGGACCGGAACCTGCTGTTCGGCTACGAGGGTGCCCACGAAGTGCGCCGACGCCTCCTCACCCTCTGGAACTCGGTGAAGTTCCTCGTCGACTACGGGAACATCGAGGGCTTCGTCCCCACCTACTCGGACCTCACGGGGGGCCCGGACGTCGATCTCGACGAGATCGACCGCTGGCTACTGGCCCGCGCCGACGCCGCGATCGCGGATGCGCAGGCGGCCTATGAGCGCTGGCGCTCCGACGAGGTGGCCGAGGTGTTCGAGGCGTACCTGGACGACCTCTCCAACTGGTACATCCGTCGCAACCGCCGGCGCTTCTACGAGTACGACGCAGCCGCCTTCCGCACTCTCTGGGTCGGAGTGGTCACGGCGATCCGCATCGTGAGCCCGATCATGCCATTCCTCACCGAGCATCTCTGGCAGGTGCTGGTGGCGGGGCCGTGTGCGGACGCACCCGATTCGATCCATCTCGCAGGATGGCCCGGCTCCCTGGGCTCGTCCGACAACGATCTCCTCGAATCCATGGAGATCACCCGTGAGATCGTCGAACTGGGACGGCGCGCCCGCAGCGAAGCCGGGGTCAAGCTCCGCCAGCCGCTGCGCTCGGCCCGGGTCCGGGGTGGTGACGCCGCCCGCAGGCACGCCGGGATCATCAGGGACGAGCTCAGGGTCCGGGAGGTCGACTTCGACGCAGACGCCGTGGTCGAAGTCTCCTACAAGCCCGACTTCCCCGTCCTGGGGCCCCGCATCGGCCCCAAGGTGAAGGAGGTCGCCGCCGCCCTCGCCGCCGGTGACTACGAGGTCCGCGATGACGGCTCCGTCTTCGCCGCAGGTGAAGTCCTGGCACCGAACGAGGTGGTCCGGACCGAGACCGTGACGGTCGAGGGATGGGGCGTGGCCCAGGACGGGAACCTCAGCGTTGCCGTCGATCTCGACCTCGACGACGACCTGATCATGGAGGGCCGTGTCTACGACCTGGTCCGCGCTCTCAACGAGCAGCGGAAGCAGGAAGGTCTGGATCTGACCGACCGGATCAGCCTGCGTCTGCCCTCCGAGCATGCAGACCTCGTGGAACACCATGGCGAATGGATCGCCTCGGAGGTGCTGGCGACGTCGATCGAGGTCGACGAGGCGATCAGCGCACCGGTGATCGAGCGGGTCTAGAAGTCCCGGTCGACGAAGCTGAACTCGTCGTCGGACGGATCGTCGTCCTCGTCCGGGTCGTCCTCGTCGGCTTCCCCGTCTTCGTCGAGATCGGGTGATCCGTCCTCGTCGTCATCCGGCGAGTCGTCCGGGGTGTCTTCGGAGGATCCCGGGTCGTCATCGGAGCCGAACTCGTCATCGGGTGACTCCCCGGAGCCCCCGTCGTCTTCGCCCCAGTCGATCTCGTCATCAGCGGCGACATGCCGGGCCACCGGCCCGTCGGCATCGTCGTCCTCGTCGGCCGCATCGCCCGGAACACCGGCGATGGCGGCGTCCATCAGGTCGAGGCTGTCGGCGACGTTGGAAGCCAGATGAGCGAGCTCACGACGCACGGCGTGGACACGCTCGGACAACTCGGCCATCTCGCGCTCTGCGGCGGCGCGGGCGGCGTCCCTCTCGCTCTCCCAGGACTCCGCCTCGATCCGGGCCTGTTCCTTGATCCTCTCGGCCTCGGCTGTGGCCTCGGCGACGATCTTGTCTGCCGCCTCCTGGGCGGCGATGAGGGCGCGACCTACGGCGCTCTCGTCGGGAGCCACCGACGGCTCGGCCGGGGCCGCCACGGCCGGTGCAGAGCCCTGCCTGGCGCGGGCCTCCTCGAGCTGCTCCTGCAGCGAGCGGATGGTGGCCATGACCTCGTCGAGGAAGTCGTCGACCTCGTTCAGGTCGTAGCCGCGCAGAGCGGTGGAAAAGGTCCTCTGTTCGATGTCCTCGGGCGTCAGCATCTCCCAACCTTCCTGAGTGGGTCCGATGAGGATAAAGGGTGCGGGCCCGCCAGATGAGGATCACCGGGGACCCGCGTCACCGACCCGCCGTCAGATGGCCATTAGACCAGGCGGCGGAGGATCTGAACCAGAAAGATGAGGACGATCGGCGACAGGTCGAGCGCCGCAGCACCCATCCGGATCGGCGGGAGCAACTGTCGGATCGGGCGCAGGACGGGCTCGATGATTCGACCGAGCGCGTACTGGAACCGGGTGACCGGGTGACCCGGCGTCACCGGGACCCACGAAAGGATCACCCAGACGATGATCGCGTAGAAGTAGAGGTCTAAGGCGATTCGGAGCAGGTCGCGCAAAGGCCTGCCTCAGTCGACGTCGTCGAGTTCGTAGGCGCCGAGACCGGCCAGCCTCCGCTTCTCGTCACGGCTCAAGGTGACCCGGGACGGGAGGACCGCGATCAGACCGTCGCCGACCTTCCGCATCGAGCCATCGAGGGCGTAGATCAGGCCGGAGGCGAAGTCGATGACCCGACGCGTCGTGTCGGCATCGATGTGACGCATGTCCAGGATCACGGGCACACGCTCCCGGACCCGGTCGGCGAGCATGCGGGCGTCGGTGAACTCCTCGACCACCAGGATGTCGGACTGGACCTCCACCGGCCGCACGTCGACGGTGGGCGGCGCCGGGTCATGGAATTGCGGACGCGTCGCGGTGCGCGCCGTGGGTGGCGGCTCGACCCGACGGCCCTGAGGTTCGGCAACCACGGGGGCGGGCTGGTCGGGCGTGGCGACGTACTGGTCCACCTGGCCCTCGTCGACCTGATCTTCGTCGACGAGGCCCAGATACACGAGCGCTTTGGAGAACAAGGATGACATCAGGCTCCGGTCATTGACGCGGCCCAAAGATAGCCCGTCCCACGCGAATCATGGTTGCACCTTCTTCGATGGCCACTTCGAAATCGTCGGTCATGCCCATCGACAACTCCGTCACCCGGGGGTGGTCGGGCCTGATCTTCTCGGCCAGTTCCCGCAGCCGGCGGAACCACGGTCGGCTGGCCTCCGGGTCCTCGCCGAGCGGCGGCACGATCATCAGGCCCCTCACCTCGATCCCGAGGTCCTCGCATTCGGCCACCAGGGGCTCCACCTCGGCTTCGAGGGCCCCCGACTTCTGCGGTTCTGCGGCCAGGTTCACCTGGATCAAGACCGGTGGCGGCAGACCGACGCCCTTGACCCAGGCACCGGCGAGCCGGCTCCGGTCCATCGAGTGGAGGAGGTGCGCGATCGGCCGGACCGACCTCGCCTTGTTGGTCTGCAACGACCCGACGAAGTGCCAGCGGATGTCACCCGGCAACCGGGACGCCTTGTCGCCGAGGTCCTGGGCCCGGTTCTCTCCGAAGTCGCGGTGACCCGCCTCGTACAACTCGAGAACGGCCTCTATCGGCTGCTCCTTGGACACGGCCACCACCGTCAACTCCGCCGGATCGCGGCCGGAGCGCTCCATCGCCGCCACGGCCCGGCTCATCACCTGCTCGTACTTGCTCAAACCCATGTCAGCGTCGCCTGCCTCTCGCGGTCCGCGTTCCTCCTGTGGCTGAACCACCCGTCCTCGTGATAGGTGCAGCCGCCCGACAACTCCAACTCGAGACCTTCCAGTTGGGCCGCGATCACCCCTGGGAGATCGACCGACGGGGTGTCCCAGGTGGTCCGGGATGTGTGGCCCGGGAACACCTCCGCCACCTCCGGCCCCACCTCGAAACAGCACGGCCCTATTCGCGGGCCGATCAAGGCCTTCGAGGGGACGTGACCTGCCGCCTCCATCTCCTTGGCGAGCGCGGGCACGACACCGCCTGCGGCGCCCCTCCATCCGGCATGAGCGACACCTACCGCGTGCTCGGCCAGGAGCACCACGCCGAGACAGTCGGCGGTGAACACCGCCAGCGGGACACCGGGCCGATCGGTCCACATCGCATCACCCGCGCCCTGAAGACCGGGCGCGGAAACGCGATGGACGGTGGCGCCGTGGATCTGGCGGACGACCGCCCATTCGGCGGGGATGCCGACGGCCTGGCTCACCCGCGCCCTGGCGTCCAGGTCGCGGAGAAGGTCACCCTGGGACGCGGTGGTGAACGCGACCCGGTCCAGGGCGATCACCCCTGCACGAAGCTGGGGATCTCCAGATCGTCGTCGAAGTCTCCACCGCCGCGTCGCTCGGTGGTGGTGCCGGTGTAACCGCCGGTCTCGGTGCGAACCGGGCGGTTGGGCCGACGGCGACCCTCGAACCCGGCGGCGATGACCGTGACCTTCATCTCCTCGCCGAGGTTGTCGTCGACGATCGCTCCGAAGATGATCTCCGCCTCGGCGTCGGCGTGATCGGAGACCACACGGGCAGCCTCGGTCGCCTCGTGGAGGGACATCGTGGTCGGGCCGGAGACCGACAGGAGGACACCACGCGCCCCGTCCATCGACGATTCCAGCATCGGGCTGGAGATGGCGCGCTCGGCGGCTTGCCGGGCCCGATTCTCACCCGTCGCCCGGCCGATGCCCATGACTGCCGACCCGGCGTCGGCCATGATCGTCCGCACGTCGGCGAAGTCGACGTTGATCAAGCCCGGGGTCGTGATCAGGTCGGTGATCCCGGTGACACCGCTCATCAGCACCTCGTCGGCGAGACGGAAAGTCTCCTTGATCGGAGCGGCGGGGTCGCCGACCTCGAGCAGACGATCATTGGGGATGACGATGAGGGTGTCGACGGCATCCTTGAGCGCTTCGATGCCCGCCTCGGCGTGAACCGCCCGGCGCCGGCCCTCGAAGCCGAATGGCCGGGTGACGACACCCACGGTGAGCGCGCCCAGCGAGCGGGCCACCTCGGCGACGACCGGAGCACCGCCGGTGCCGGTCCCGCCGCCCTCACCGGCGGTGATGAAGACCATGTCCGCACCCTTGAGCGTGTCCTCGAGCTCGGCCCGATGCTCCTCGGCGGCGGCCCGCCCGATCTCCGGGTTGGCCCCGGCGCCGAGACCGCGGGTCACCTCACGGCCGATGTCGAGCTTGACGTCGGCATCACTCATGAGGAGGGCCTGGGCGTCGGTGTTGAGGGCGATGAACTCGACCCCGCGCACGCCGGCCTCCACCATGCGATTGACGGCATTGACACCGGCTCCACCGATGCCCACGACCTTGATGACGGCGAGATAGCCGCCGCTACTGGAGCTGGTGCTCTTGGTCACGATTGGTCCTCCACATTCGTAAGCTGAAGTTGAGGTTTACACTTGCGATGAGGTTATGTAAACCTCATAGGTTTCAACCTCAAGTACAGCTTTAGTGTTGGTCCTTCACTCCCCTTCTGCTTCCTGATCCTGCTCGTCGTCACCGGTGTCATCCGCATCCTCACCCTGCTCGCTCCCCTGATCGTCCTCCGCCGAGGTGCCGGGCGGGAGCACCGACGGTCGGGAAGGTGAGATGAGCACTATCAACGAGCCTTCCGCCAGATCGTCTTGGGCCAACAGGGTCACCAACGACAGCGCCTTTTCACGCATCTCGTCGGCACGTCCGAGACGCACGTCCCATCCATCGACATTGGCCCACAACTCCCTGTCTTGAACTCGAACGGTTGCGGTCGCGGCGGTCTCGGGAGGCAGGGTCATCAAGAACTCGATGGCGCCGACCATTTGGGTGGCGGTGGCCGGGTCTTCCGGGTCCAATTCGGGGAGATGGACCCTTCCCAGGTCGTCGCCCGGCTGGTCGCCTCCGGGAAGCCTGACACCCTCACCGTCCCGCAGCGACCAACCTTCCCGGGTCTCCACCCAGGCCCGGGGCACACGCTCGGTGACGTTCACGTCCACCCTCTCCGGCCACACCACGTCGACCTCTGCCCGGGCCACCCAGGGGTCCTCCTCGAGGGCCGCCGCCACCGCGCCGGGGCGGATCAGGATGAGGGGTCGTCCCGGGACCACCGAGTGGGCGGCCAGGATCTCTTCGACGGCCGCCCTGTCCACGCCTTCGACCACGACGGATCGGGCGCTCATGTAGGGCGACAGCATGAACCACACGACCAGCGCGACGAACCCCCCGAAGCTCAGGAAACGCAACAGGCGTCTCACCGTGCGCTTGGCGCGCTCCTCCGCGACCTCCTTGCGCCGCTCGGCGAGTCTCGGGTCCATGTTCACGACTCGAACCCCACGAACTGGATCTCCGGCTCGAGGTCCACGCCGGTCTCGGCCTTCACCTTCTCCCGGACCAGCCGGACGAGGGCGGCGATGTCATCGGCCGTGGCTCCGGGCCCGGCCACGAAGAAGTTGGCGTGCTTCTCCGAGACCGTCACGTCCCCGACCCTGAGGCCCTTCAAGCCGAGCTCGTCGATGATCTTCCCCGCCGACGACCCTTCGGGGTTCTTGAACACACTTCCTGCGTTGAGTGTCCCACCGGGTTGGTGATCCCGCCGCCAGCGGGTGATCTCCCGAATGAGCCGCAGGGACTCTTCGGGCTCACCGGGCTCAGTGCGGAAGGTGGCACGCTCCACGAGATGATGAGCGGCCACGTTCGAGTGCCGATATGACAGGTCGAGGTCGTCCGGGCCGCCGCTGAAACGCCTCCCGGTGCCAAGATCGACGAGGTGGGCCTCGACCAGACGGTCCCTGGTCTCGTACCCGAAACAGCCCGCGTTCTGGCGGACCGCTCCCCCAACCGAGCCCGGCACTCCGACGAAGAACTCGAGACCGGCCATGCCGCGCTCGGCGGTCGTCCTGGCGAGCCTCGGGAGCGGGACCGCGGCCCCTGCTTCGACGGCGTCCCCGTCGAAGCCGATGTCCGAGTAGCCCTTGCCGAGCCGGAGCACGACGCCGTCGAAACCCCTGTCGGACACCACGAGGTTGGAACCCCGACCGACCACCAGCACCGGGACCTCCCGGAACACCCCGGTGGCGATCACCTCGTCGAGAACGCCGGGATCGTCGACGGTGACGAGCCACCGAGCCCGGCCTCCGAGCTTGTAGGTGGTCAGCGGGCCGAGCGGGACGTTCTCCTCGACCCACGGACGGTCGGCGAGGAGGGCCAGCGGGCTCATCCGGTGGCCTCCAGCAACGGCGCCAGCTCGCTGTGGACGAGAGTCACGTCTCCGGCGCCCATCGTGAGGATCAGGTCGCCGGGCCGGGCGAGTGGCGCCAGGGTGCCGGCCAGGTCGGCGCGGTGCGCTACGTAGAGGACTTCCGCCCCTCGTCGCCGGACGGCTTCGGCGACGAGCTCCCCCGTCAC
>JAGFIR010000216.1 GCA_024103415.1 Acidimicrobiales bacterium | reverse complement strand
AGCGTCCCCGGCGTTCCCGCGCCTCGACCTGGTGAATGAGCGCTTTTCGGGCCATCGGGAGTATGTGACGTGCGGGGCGGGGGCGGAGTTCCCGCCTACCATCCCCGGACAGTGCCAGGATACGAGGAAAGCCCGGAAATACGACGCACCTCGTGCGGGATCGAGGTCGACCCGGTCTATCGCGGCACCGACGTCCCCGACCGTGTCGGTGAGCCCGGGGAGGTGCCCTACACCCGCGGGATCCACCCGGGGATGTACCGGTCCCGTCTCTGGACGATGCGCCAGTACGCCGGGTTTGGCACCGCCGCCGAGACCAACCGCCGTTTCCTCGACCTCCTCGAGGCCGGTCAGACCGGTCTCTCGGTCGCCTTCGACCTGCCCACCCAGATGGGGCTCGACTCCGACGCTCCGCTCGCCGCCGGAGAGGTCGGGAAGGTCGGTGTGGCCATCGACTCGCTCGACGACATGCGCCGCCTCTTCCAGGGCATCCCCCTCGGCGAGGTGTCCACCTCGATGACCATCAACTCCACGGCCGCCATCCTGCTGCTGCTCTACCAGCTGGTCGCCGAGGAACAGGGCGTGCCCACGACACAGCTGCGCGGCACCGTCCAAAACGACATCCTCAAGGAGTACGTCGCCCGGGGGACCTACATCTACCCACCCCGTCCCTCGATGCGTTTGGTCACCGATCTCTTCGCCTACGCCTCGGCCGAGGTGCCGCAGTGGAACACGATCTCGATCAGCGGATATCACATCCGGGAAGCCGGCGCCACGGCTGCCCAGGAGCTCGCCTTCACCATCGCCAACGGACTCGCATACGTCCGGGCCGCCATCGACTCCGGCCTCGACGTCGACGATTTCGCACCGAGGCTCTCGTTCTTCTGGAACGCGCACAACGACCTGTTCGAGGAGGTCGCCAAGTTTCGGGCAGCCCGTCGGATCTGGGCCCGGCTGATGAAGGACGTGGCCGGCGCCAGGGAGCCCAGATCCTGGATGATGCGCTTCCACACCCAGACTGCGGGGTCCACACTCACCGCCCAGCAGCCCCTCAACAACGTGGTGCGAACCACAATCCAGGCGCTGGCTGCCGTCCTGGGTGGCACCCAGTCTCTCCACACCAATGCCTACGACGAGGCGTTGGGGCTCCCCACCGAGGAAAGCGCATTGCTGGCCCTCCGGACCCAGCAGGTGCTCGCTCACGAGTCCGGAGTCACGGCCACCGTCGACCCGCTCGGTGGTTCGTACTTCGTCGAGGCCCTGACCGACGCCGTGGAGGAGAGGGCCACCGAGTTGCTGGACCGGATCGAGGCGATGGGCGGCGCGGTGGCGGCCATCGAGGAGGGTTGGATGCAGGCCCGCATCGAGGAGTCTGCTTACGACGCCGCACGTCGCCAGAGCAGCGGCGAGATGGTGGTGGTGGGGGTCAACCGGTTCGTCACCGATTCCGGGTCCGTTCCCGTCATGGACGTCGACCCTGATCTGGATCGGAAGCAGGTGGAACGTCTGGCGAGGTGGCGGGAGTCACGGGATCAGGCGGCGGTGGAGCGTGCGCTCGGTGTGGTGCGTGAGACGGCGGCCGGGCCTGACAACTTGCTCTACCCGATGAAGGAGGCCCTGGCCGCCGGGGCCACTGTCGGGGAGGTCTCCGCGGCCCTCCGGGATGTGTTCGGCCAGCACAAGCCGTCCGGGTAGCGTCGGGTCGAAATGACTCATCTGTTGATCATTGGCGGAGGCCCCGCGGGCACCCAGGCTGCCACCGT
>JAGFIR010000177.1 GCA_024103415.1 Acidimicrobiales bacterium | reverse complement strand
TCGACGAGTGGGACTGGATCGGGCACGTGTACCGACGGGCCGAGGACATCGCCCCCGAGATGTACCCCGGGCCGCAGTCACCCGGGGTGAACGCCGTGAAGACCGCCCTGGGGACACTATTCGGGATCGACATCCACTACTACGCCATGGTCACTGTCGCCGGCTTCCAGGACCTGGTCGACGCCCTGGGTGGGGTGACCATCGACGTACCGAGACGGATCGTCGACCGGAACTACGACACCGCAGACGATCACTGGGGCGCCACCAGGACGACCGTGGTCATCGAAGAGGGCCGCCAGCACCTCGACGGCTTCCACGCCCTCGCCTACGCCCGCATCCGCTCCCAGTCCCACGAGTTCGCCCGGATGCAGCGGCAGCGCTGCCTGATCGCAGCCCTCGTGGAGCAGACCAGCCCGGTCGAGCTCCTCTTCAACCTGGGGGACATCTCCAACGCGATCAAGGAGAACGTGACGACCGACATCCCTCAGGACGCACTGGCCGACTTCGTCGCCTTGCTGCCGAATCTGAGCACCGAGAACTTCACCACCCTCAGCATCGACCGGTCGGCTTACGAGATCCCGGCGCCGAACCATCTGATCCGGTACTTCGACGTGGAGCAGATACGCGAGGACGCCCAGTTACTCATGAGAGACCCCGAAGCGGCGAGGGCGGCGTTGGGTCTCAGCGGCCTCGACGAAACCTGCACCGAAACGTTGGACCCCTGACACCGTCCCGTAACCGGGACCCGCTACACCTTGATACCGTGGGTCGCATGATCGACTTCAAGCAGCTCATCGGAGGCGAATGGGTCGGCGCCGCCAACGGCGGCACCTGGGATCTGGTCAATCCGGCCACCGAGGAGGTGATCGAGACCCTTCCCTTCGGTGACGCCGCCGACCTCGTGGCGGCGGTCGAGGCCGCACACGGCGCGTTCCGCGAGTGGTCGCATCTCACGGCGTATCAGCGCTCCAAGGTCCTGCTCAAGGCCGCTGACATCATCCTGGAGAACATCGACGAGTTCGCCCGGATCACCACCGAGGAGTCGGGCAAGCCCTTCGCCCAGTCGAAGGGCGAATGGCTCGGAGCCCCCAACCAGTTGAGGTGGGCGGCCGGCGAGGCCGAGCGTCTCTACGGCCGCTGGATCCCGTCGCGGATGCCCGGCCGCCGCATCGACGTCATCTATCAGCCCATCGGTGTGATCGGGGTCATCACCGCCTGGAACTTCCCGGTCTACAACCAGATGCGTGCGATCTCCTCGGCGCTCGCCGTCGGCAACACGGTGGTGTCCCGTCCGTCGGAGTACACCCCGCGCTCGGCCATGCTCATCGGCTGGGCCCTCACCGAGGCAGGTGCGCCCGCGGGCGTGATCAACATCGTCAACGGCGAGCCCGAGTCCATGGGCCAGGTCATGCTCGAGGACAAGCGGGTCGGCAAGATCCAGTTCACCGGTTCGACCAGGGTCGGCCGGCTCCTCATGGACGGAGCTTCCAAGACCATCACCAGGCTCTCGCTCGAACTGGGTGGCAACGCACCCGTCCTCGTCTTCCCGGACGCCGGCGACATCGCCGAGGTCGCCCGGAAGGCCATGGCGACCAAGGTGCGCAACAACGGCCAGGTGTGCATCTCGCCCCAGCGCTTCTACGTGCACGAGTCGGTGGTCGGCGAGTTCACCGACGTCGCTGTCTCCACCGCCAAGGAGCAGGTGCTGGGAAACGGCCTCGACCCGGACACCACGGTCGGTCCCCTCATCAATGCCCGTCAGCGGGAGCGTGTCGAGCGCATCGTGTCGGAGAGCGTGAGCGGTGGCGCCACGCTGCTCGTCGGGGGGACGACGCCGGAACGACCCGGATACTTCTACGAGCCGACCGTCGTCACCGATGTCTCGCCGGACCTGCCGATCCACAACGAGGAGATCTTCGGCCCGGTGATGCCTGTCATCCCGTTCGACGACGTCGATGCCGCCATCGCCCGCGCCAACGACACGGACTACGGGCTGGCCGCATACGTTTACACCCGGGACATGGCCACGGCGTTCAAGGTGTCGGAAGAACTCGAGTTCGGGATGATCTCGATCAACGACTGGCTGCCTTCCACCCCGGAGGCGCCCTTCGGCGGCTTCAAGCAGTCGGGTCTGGGCCGAGAGTCGGGCACCGAGGGAATCCTCGAGTACGTCGAGCCGAAGACCCGCTACTTCGGCAATCTCGGCTGACCGTCGAATGAGGAGGGAGGAGTCGGGATTGGGTTCACGAACAAGACTCCGGCTCCTCTCCATGCTCGCCGCCCTCGCCCTGGTGCTCGCGGCGTGCAGCGGGAACGGGCAATCTTCCACAACCGCGCCCTCGGGCATGCCCGACGTGATCCGGTTCGGCGTGACGCCCGCCGACGACTCCGCCGGCCAGGAGGAGCGTTTCGGCGCCATGGTCAAGGCCCTCGAGGAGGACCTGGGCACCGAGGTCGAGTTCATCACCACGGGTGGTACCTATGGCGGTCTCATCGAGGCCCTGATCGCAGGCCGGCTCGAGATCTCCGTCATGTCGCCGTTCGCCTACGTGATCGCCACCGGGAAGGGTGCGGACATCGAGGCCCGTGCCGCCTACATCACCGCGCCCGGGGCACCAACCACCTATCAGTCCTACGGCCTCGCCCGCGTCGACCGTAACGACATCACCGGCATCGAGGACTACGCCGGCAAGCGCATCTGCTTCGTCGATCCGGGCTCCGCCTCGGGGTATCTGATCCCCGCCGCGGGTCTCCTGGCCCTGGACATCGATCCCGACGAGGACCTGGCCGAGGCGATCTTCGCCGGGGGTCACGACAACTCGGTCCTCGCCATCGCCGACGGAACCTGTGATGCCGGGTTCGCCGTGGACACCCAACTGGAGCGCATGGAGGAGACGGGGGACGTCGATCCGGGGGAGTTGCACGTGGTCTGGGAGTCCGACCCAATACCCGGTGTCGTGCTGGCCATCCAGAAGAGTCTCCCGGAGGAAGTCCGCGACGCCATCGCCGACGTGTTCCTGAGCAACACGGGAGCCGATCTCTACGAACGGGGCTTCTGCAGCCCCGAGTGGGTCGAGGAGGATGGCCCGACCGGGAGCCCATGGTGCCCCATCGCCGGAACCAGCACCTGGGGGTTCGCCGAGGTCGACGACTCCCTCTACGACAGTCTCCGCGAGGTCTGCCGCCTCACGGAGGCCCCCGCCTGCACCGAGTGATCCTGTCTCGGCGGTCTTAGGCTTCCGGGCGCAGTCGTCACCCGAAGCATGGAGACATTGTTGCCAGCAGATCCCGCACAGCCGATTCTCTCGGTGCGCAACCTCATCAAGGAGTTCGACCGCGGCGCCGTCGCGGCGCTTCGGGATGTCTCCTTCGACGTGGTCCCGGGCTCGGTGACGGTCCTGGTTGGCCGTTCCGGGGCAGGCAAGACGACCCTGCTCCGTTGCATCAACGGTCTGGAGAAGCCGACCGGTGGGACTGTGACGGTCTTCGGCAATGACCTCGACACCTTGAGCTCATCCGAGCTCCGGGCCCTCCGGCGACGCATCGGCTTCGTGTTTCAGGGGTTCAACCTGGTGGGCCGGGCGACGGCGCTGGAGAACGTCCTCTCGGGTGCCCTCGGTCGTCTGCGCGGCCCACGTTACGGGGTCATGTCCTACGGAGCCGATCTCCGCAAGGAGGCGATCCAGTACCTCGACCGGGTCGGGCTCGCCGACAAGGCCTTCCAGCGCGCCGACACCCTCTCCGGGGGCCAGCAGCAACGGGTCGCCATCGCCCGGATGCTCTTCCAGAAGCCCGAGCTGGTGCTGGCCGACGAGCCCGTGGCCTCGCTCGACCCCGAGTCGGCCCGTCAGGTGCTCACCCTCTTCATCGAGTTGTGCCACGAGGAGGGCCTCACCGTGCTGTGCAGCCTGCACCAGGTCGGCCTGGCGACGGGGTGGGCGGATCGGATCATCGGCCTCAAGGACGGTCGGATCGTGCTCGACCGGGCGGTGTCCGAGCTCGGGGCGGACGAGGCGCGCCTCGTCTACGGGAACGAGTCGACCGGGGTGGCGGGTTGAGTCTCCCCGTCGCCGGTGACCGGCCGGTGCGGCCGCCCGTCACCTGGCGGAGCCTCCAGCTTCCCCTGCTCTCGCTCGCCGTCCTGGCGCTCTTCGTGATCGCCCTCGTCCAGACCGACTCCTCGCCGGCGAGGTTCGTCGGGAGCCTGGACGACCTGGCCAACCTGTTCGCGCGGATGTGGCCGCCGGTGGCGACCGAGTGGCCCCGGTACCTCGAGGCGACCTGGATCACCGGGGGGATGGTGGTTGCCGCCACCGGTCTGGGGTTCCTGATCTCCGTCCCGGTTGCGATCCTGGCCGCCCGCAACACCACCCTCCACCCGGTGGTTCATGCGGTGGCCCGGGGGCTCGTCGCCCTGGCGCGGGCCATCCCCAGCATCGTCTGGGCGCTGCTCCTGGTCCGGGCAATCGGCATCGGCCCGGTGGCGGGTGTCTTCGCCATGACCCTCAGCTCTTTCGGGATGCTCGGAAAGCTGTTCGCCGACGCCATCGAGGAGGTGGACCCGAAGCCGCTCGATGCCCTCACCGCGACCGGGGCGAGCCGGATCCAGGTGTTCGTCGGCGGAGTGCTGCCGCAGGTGCTGGCCACCTGGCTCTCGTTGAGCCTGTTCCGTCTCGACATCAATGTGAGACGGTCCGTGATCCTGGGGTTCGTCGGGGCGGGCGGGATCGGCTTCGAACTGCAACGGGTCCTGGGCCAACTCGCCTACCAACGCGCGTTCACGATCGTGGCGATCATCTTCGTTTTCGTCATCGCCCTGGAGCGGCTGTCGGCATGGGTGCGGAGCACCCTCATCGACGGCTCGGTCGAGTCCAATGGCCGTGCACGCCGGTCGACGACGATGAAGGCGGTAGCCGTGTCGGTCGCCACTGTCGGCTTCGTCGCCGCGTCATTGGCGGTCGGGATCACCCCGGCTTCGATCGGGGATGCTGTGTCGGGAATGGCCCGGGTCGCGGGTCGCATGTTACCTCCCGACTTCGCCACCAACTGGGAGGGAATCCTCTCGGCAATGCTGGAGACGGTGTGGATCGCCCTGGCGGCGACCGTGATGGGGATGGCGATCGCACTGCCAATCGCGCTCCTCGCGGCCCGCAACACATCACCCGGGCCCTGGGTGTCGTTCCTCGCCAGGGCGGTGATGGTTTTGCAGAGAGGCGTGCCGGAGCTGGTCCTGGCAGTCGTCTTCGTCGTGGCCGTGGGATTGGGCCCGTTCGCCGGGATCCTCGCCCTCACCGTTGGTGCGATCGGCTTCACCGGGAAGCTCCTGGCCGACGGTCTCGAGACCCTCCCCGAGGCACCGGTGGTCGGCCTCGCATCGGTCGGTGCCACCTGGTCACAGCGGACCGCGGGGGCCGTCCTCCGACAGGGCATGCCCCTCATCGTTGGCACCGGTGTCTACACGCTCGACGTGTACGTGAGGGCGGCGACCGTGCTCGGGGTCGTCGGGGCGGGCGGGATCGGCGGCATCCTCAACTCGACGATCCAGTCCCACACCTACGACCGGACACTGGCGATCTGCCTGATCGTGTTCGCGCTCATCTACGGTTTCGAGCGCATGGCCGGTTGGGTGCGAAAGAGGTTGGTTTGAGCCCGGTCGGGCGGCTGGCCCGCGACATCAACTTGCGGGACGTGGCGGGGCTGCGGGTCGAAGGCGGGGGAGTGGTGGCGTCGGGCCGGCTCTATCGGAGCGGCCACCTCGACCACCTCCGCCTGTCCGAGCGCCAGGCATTGCTCGAAGAGCTCGGTGTCACCGACATCGTGGACCTCCGGCACCGCACCGGCTGTCACGACGGCGTCACCGTCACCAGGCACACCCATCCGTTGGTGCCCCTCGGGACCAAGCCGGTGGTGGATCCTGCCGACACCTACGAATCGGTCGCCGACTGGTACCTGCGACAATTGACCATCGGGACCGAGTCGCTGCGACGGATCGTCGAGCTCGTAGCTACCAGCGACGGGGCCACACTGATCCACTGTCATGCCGGCAAGGACCGGACCGGCTCGGTGGTGGCGGTGATCCTTTCTGCGGTCGGCGTCACCCGTGAGGACGTGGTCGCGGACTATGCCCGAACCGGCACCGTCGAGGGCGATGCCTTCCTCGACGCCCTCCCGCCGAAGTTCGCCGAGTCACATCCGGACACCATGAGCCACCTGCTCGACAAGATCGAGAGGAAGTTCGGGTCGGGGCTCGGCTTCATCGAGGCGATCGGGGTCGAGGGTGGGGTGATCCGAAAGCTCCGGGAGCGACTGGTGAGAGAGGGGGACTGACCCTGTCGGGTCAGTCGCCGGTCGGGTGGAAGCAGGCCACCGGGTCCCGGTCGAGGTCGTCGTGGTGGGAGACCATCCCCTAGACGAGGCCGGCGCGGCCATGGTCGGCGCGGCCACGGGGGCGACGGTCAACGCCGCCAAGCACTCCGGCGCCGGGTGGATCAGTCTCTACTTCTAGACCACCGACCTGGTGTCGGTGTATGTGACCGATCAGGGCAAGGGCTTCGGCCGGATCGTTTGATCATCGGCGGCCCCGGGCGTCACTTGACCCGCCGGCCCCCCTTGAAGACGGCGGTGACGTTGGCCGGGTCCGAGAGGATCGAGATGTCATCGAGGGGATTGCCCGCGACGGTGATGACGTCGGCGTCCCATCCCTCCCGCAACTGGCCCGCCTTCGGGGCCTGAGGCCCGAGCGTCTCCGGCCCCATCGCTGTGCCGGCCTCGATCGCCTGAAGGGGAGTGAGCCCGACCTCGGTGAGGAGCAGGAGCTCACGTCCGTTGGTGCCCCAGAGCCCGGTGCTCCAGATGTCGGTCCCCAGTGCGATCTTGACGCCCTTGTCGACGGCGAGGGCGATCCCGTTCGAGTGGTACTCGGCGGTGGCGGCCAGCTTCTTCTTGGCGTATTCGGGCATGCCGCGCCGGTCGCCCTCGCGGGTGAGGAAGTCGAGTATGTACCTGGTGGGCACCAGGATCACGTCGTTCTCCTTCATGGCGTCGGCGACTTCCTCGTCCATGTAGGTGCCGTGCTCGATGGTCTTCACACCGGCCTCGATGGCGGCCATCATCCCGCGCTTGCCGTGGCAGTGGGCGGCCACGACCCGCTCCATGCGGGTGGCCTCGTCGACGATGGCGGCCAGTTCCTCCGGTGAGAACTGGGGGAGGTGAGGGTCGTCGATCTGGCTCATCACGCCGCCGGAGGCGTGGATCTTGATGACCCGGGCGCCGAGACGGAGCATTCGGCGCACTCCGGCTCTCGCCTGATCCGGGCCGTCCACGATGTCGTCCTCTCCGAAGTAGCGGGCAGAGAGGTGACGGGCCGCGTCCAGGTCCATGGCGTGGAAGTCGCCGTGGCCCGCGGTCATCGAGAGTGCGCCGCCCGATCCGTACACGGTCGGACCCTCGACGTATCCCTCGTCGATCGCCTGGCCCAAGAAGACACCGAGGCCGCCGACTTCGCGGACGCTGGTGAAGCCGGCGTGGAGCACCGCTCGGGCGTCGGCGGTCACCCGCATGGCGCCGACCTGGGGACGGATCGTGCTGATCTCATCGATCGAGGCGCCACGCACGCCCATGAAATGCCCGTGGCAGTCCCAGAGTCCCGGCATCACGGTGTCGGTGCTCACGACCTCGGCGTTCGGGGTCTCGGGGGCGTCTCCTGCCGCACCGGCGTAGGCGATGGTGGTGTCCTCGAGAACGACGACTCCGCTGTCGATCGGGTCACCCCGCCCCGGGATGAGACGCATCGCTTCGATCCTGATCGTCACCTCACCACCTCCATTGCCGGCTTGCCTATCACCTGGACACCGCTCGCGACCATGATCCCCGAGATGTGAAGGGTGGGTGCGTCGGGGTCGGCGTCCGTGACGCTGGCGTCGGCGAAGCCCGACACCACGATCCGGGCCTCGGACCGGATCTTCCAGCCGACGGGCACGATCACCTGGACACCGGAACAGCACACGGCGAGATCGAGGTGCACACCGGTGGGGGCGGGGGTCACCTGCCTGAGATCGAGAGTCACCCCCGAGAACATCGCCATGATGCGACCCCCGTAGAAGGGGTTCGCCGTCGAGACCAGACGCCTTCCCTCGAAGACCGAGACCATGTCCAGTTCCTCGGTGTCAGGGTCGGCGCGGGACTCCAGGAAGAGCTTGGCCAGGCCCGCCGCGGCCAGGGCCGACAAGGTCAGAAAACCGATGAGTTTGGCCAGGAATCGAAACACGCCACGACTCTAGGCAAGCCGTTTCGAGGCCAGCAGCGCAGGCGGCACACAAAGGATCGAGAAATGCCTTGACCCAATCCGGGGGATGCTGCGAAACTGCCCCGGTCGAAAGGGAACGCCTGACGATGATGAAGCTTGCAACGCGGATCGTGATGATGACCCCCGATGGGGGCAACATCCGCGTGCGCGGTGGCGTGATGTGTGCCACTGCCCCGCAGCAGCCCCCCAGGCGGCCCTCTGTCCCATGAACTGACAGACCCACAAGACTTTTTTCGAGGCCGCCGAACCACCCGGCGGCCTTTTTCGTGGCCGCCCCCGGACCCAAAGAGGATTCGAGATGAACCACGTACTACGAGAACTACAGGCAGACGGTCGATGTAGCGAAGAGGGGAGCCACGAGCTCTTCTTCTCCGAGCGTCCCGCCGAGCTCGCCCAGGCACAGGCGATCTGCGGGCGGTGCCCGGTCAGGTCGAAGTGCCTCCAGCTCGCCCTCCAGGAAAACATGGAGTGGGGTGTCTGGGGTGGCGTGATCTTCTGGGACGGCCAGGCGTACTACCGCCGGCGGGGTCGTGGTCGTCCCCGGCTCTCCGAGGCGGATCTGCCCGTCGAGGCAGACCGCGAAGAGCTGCTGGAGATGGTGCGGTCTGCGTGAGTTGGATCGGCGTCAGCCGACGGCCAGCTCGCGCAGGCCACCGGGCGTCGAGGGGTGCCGCATCTTGGCGAGGGCCTTGGCCTCGATCTGGCGGATCCGCTCGCGGGTCACGTTGAAGTGACGGCCGACCTCGTCGAGGGTGGCCGGCTCGCGCCCGCCCAGGCCGTACCGCATCACGATGATCTCCCGCTCCCGGTCGTTGAGCCGATCGAGGACGTGGCGGAGGTTCTCCAGATTGAGCTTCGAGGCGATCAGCTCGAACGGAGCGGTGGCCTCGGTGTCCTCGATGAAGTCGCCCAGGGTGGCGTTGTCCTCGCCGACCGGCTCGAAGATGGAGACCGGCTCCGGGGCGATCTTCCGGGCTTCACGGATCTTCTCCACGGTGATACCCGACTCCTCGGCGATCTCGTCGTCGGTCGGGGCCCGTCCGAGACGCTTCAACAGGTTCGCCTCGGCGGTCTGCAGCTGGGTGATGGTGTCCATCATGTGGACGGGCACTCGGATGGTGCGGGACTTGTCGGCGATGGCCCGGGTGATCGCCTGCCGGATCCACCAGGTGGCGTAGGTGGAGAACTTGTAGCCGCGCTGGTACTCGAACTTCTCCACGGCCTTCATCAGGCCGATGTTCCCCTCCTGGATCAGGTCGAGGAACTGCAGGCCACGGTTGGTGTACTTCTTGGCGATCGAGACCACCAGGCGCAGGTTGGCCTCGACCAGCTCCGAGCGGGCGGCCTCGGCCTCCCGGCCGGCGCGCAGCAGATCGTCGTGGAGCTTGAGCAGGAGCTCCGCGTCCATCTCCATCTCCTGCTCGACCGCGCGGATGCGCTTGGTCGCCATCTTCATGCGCGCGGCGAGCTCGTGAAGCTCGGACGGGTAGAGCCCCAGCTGCCGGCAGAGGCGGAACTCCTCCTCCTCGGTCAGGCGCACGCCCATGAAACGATCTCGCAGCTCCTCGAGATCGATGCCGGCCCGGCGCTCGCAGTCGGCGAGCTCGCGCTTGGCCCGGCGCACGCGATCGACGATGTCGGTCAGCTCCTTGACCATGTTGTCGATCGCCTTGCGGGCGAGGTTCATGCCGCGGATCGACTCGACGATCCCCTCGCGGTGAGTCGCGAGCTGCTTGAGGGCGCGGCGCACCTTGCCGTCTTCGCCGGCCTCTTCCTCGGCGCCCGACTTGATCCGCGCGATCGCGGCCTGGTGCCGGCGGATCTTCTCGAGCTGCTTCTGCATGTTCTCGATGGCGGCCTGGGTGTTGGCCGGGGTGTCCTCGGCGTGGCCGTCGACCTCCTCGTTGCCCGAGGCGATCTTGAGGGCGTCGCGGACGCGCACCTGGCCGCGCTTGATCCTGTCGTGCAGATCCTGAACGAACCACGCGGAGATCGGGCTGCCGAGCACGATGTCCATCACGGCGCGCTCGCCGGCCTCGATGCGCTTGGCGATCTCGATCTCGCCCTCACGGGTGAGCAGCGCGATCGATCCCATCTTGCGCAGGTACATGCGGATGGGATCGTTGCTGGTGGTCGCCTCGTCCTTGTCGTTCTCGAAGCGCTTGGGCAGCGGCTTGCGCGATGCAGCCGCCGCGGCGGCCGCCGGCGCGTCCTTCGCCTGGTCGGAGGTCACGACCTGGACCCCCTCCTCCTGGAGCATCGTTTCCCACTTCCCGATCTCCGCCGGATCGACGAGGTCGGGCGGGAGCAGCTCGTGCAGCTCCTCGTGGGTGATGTGCCCCTTCTGCTTGCCAAAGGCGATCAGCTGGCGCTTGAGCTTGTCGACGTCGATGCGGTTCTTGGCTGCCATCTCGCCGTCCCCCGACTAGCGGTGGTGAGGGCGGGTCGCGGAGTGCCCGCGGCGCGCGGAGACGGCGTCTATAGCACCCGGAAGGCGGTTGGCAGCGATTCTTTTGGGAATTTGTTCACGGCGCGGTGACGGGCCCGACACCGCGCTGCGCCCGGGCGGGACCCGCGAATTCCAGCGTCTGCGCGGGGTCTGGGCGCAGCGCGCGATCTGCGATGCGGCGCGGCACGCGAGCGCCGCACGGGC
>JAGFIR010000174.1 GCA_024103415.1 Acidimicrobiales bacterium | reverse complement strand
CTCCGGCGCCGGTGACGACCACGACCTTGTCCTCGAATCTCATGCGACTCCTTGGTTCTGCTGCCCGCAAGCTACCGGTCGTCGGAAGGGCGGGAGAAGGGTCGAAAGACCGGGCTCAGGACCCGTCCCACCAGCGCAGGACGCGCATGGCCCGGAGGGTGATCCAGCGCGAAGGCTTGCCGACCTCCTCCATCTGAAACCAGGCCTCGCCACGCTGGGTCCAGTCGAGGGGCCAGGTGCCGTCGGCATCACGGCGGGATCGGACGATCTCGATGGCCTCGTGAAGCCGCTGGTCGGGTCGGGCGCCGGTGACCCGGCTCGCCTCCCGGAAGTAGTCGAGGGCACGGAGGATGTCGTAGTGAGCGCGATTGGGGTGGAGGAGTCTGAGATAGAGGTCATCGGCCGGTTCCCCCGTGCTGAGGCGCTTGTACAGGCTGCGCTCCAGCAGGAACTCCTTCCCGGTGCGCCGCGCCTCGGTCACCTCCGGTGAAGGCCCGGTGGCCTTCTCGTACTCGAGCAGGCCCTCGAGGACGTTGATCGTGGTGTCGAACGAAGAGCGGGTCGACCCCTCGGCGCGCTCGCAGTTCCAGCCGCCGTCTTCGAGACGTTCGGTGACGAGTCGGTCCACGATGCCGGACACGTCGACTCCGAAGTAGGCGCCGTCGGCGACCGTCCGCCCGTTGATGCACTCCTCGACCTCGCCCTCCCAGAAGGGCTGCCCGTCGTGGTCCCACTTCGAGTTGAGGCCGATGAGCTCGACAGTGCGCCGGGCCCGATCGGTGTCGGGGTCGAAGCCGAACTCACGCAATTGGGCCAGGGCCCAATGGGTGGAGGTCCAGGCCTGGCCCTCGTTCTGCCAGCGCTCCCACGTGAAGCCCGCGGGCACGAAGGCGCCGCCACCCCACTGGCCATCGGGATCCTGATGCGACAACAGCTCGGCCCCCCAGCCCTCGGTCTCGACCCTTGCCCGCTCCGCGGCCCACTCCTCCTCCGGTGCGTCGAGCAGGTCGCGCATCACCTGCCAGCGGATGGCCGGATCGGAGTCGAGCAGCCAGTCGATGACAGAGCCCACCCGACGAGGCTACCGGGGGAGTGCGTCGAGTGCTCGGGAGAAAAGTTCGCCGGGATCAGTCGAGACCCCCTCTTCCAGGGCTCGCGTTCGAGTGGCGGCGTCCAGCGGGAGCTTTTCGAGGTGCTCGGCCAGATCGTCCCGGGATGCCAGTGGGGCGGTGTCCGACCTCAGGAGTTTTGCGGAGACTCCCGCCAGCTGGACCGAGGTCTCGTCGCCAAACTTCAGGGCCAGCACGCTCAACGCCTCCGCCATAGCCCGGGTGTCGTCGACCCGGGTGGCATATGACCAGGCTTCGGCGAGATCGCCGGCGACCGAGTCTCCGTCACCGAGTCGATGACGCGCCAGGGCGTTCTCGGCGTGGGCCCGTCCCGAGCAACGCAGGTCCCCGCATCGGAGGAGACCGGGGATTGCCCGGTCGTAATGCCCCCTCGCCTCTCCGGTGTCGCCGGTCTCGAGGGCGATGCG
>JAGFIR010000127.1 GCA_024103415.1 Acidimicrobiales bacterium | reverse complement strand
GCCGGGGCGAAGGTGAGCGGGATGAGGTGCCCGCCCTCGGAGTGCATCTGGTTCACGCCCATGACCCGCCCGACCATCGTCTCCGGGGCGTTGATCTGGAGCAGGGTGCGGTGGAGCGGAACCATGGTCCCGATCACGAGGCCCCAGAGCGCGCCCGCTGTGGCCACGATCGGCAGACGACCCGTCCCCACATAGGCGACCACGCCGATCGCGTTTGCCGCCACGAGGATCGTCAGGGTCCGTGCCGACCGCAGTCGCTCGGGCAACCCGGCGGCGATCCGGGCCCCGGTCACCATCCCGATGCCGAAGAGGGAGTTGACCCAGCCGAGCACCTCGATCTCGACTCCCACCACGTCGCGGAAGAAGAGGGGCTCCAGAGACGAGAAGAACCCGAACAGCAGGAACACCGTCGAGCCCAACAGGATGTAGAACCGAACCCTGGGGTTGCCGTAGGAGAACCGGAGACCCTGCTTGAACTCCTCCATCCCGCCGTGCGTCCCCTCGCGCTCGGGAAGGATTCGCAGAGTGACCCGGGAGACCAGAAGCGCGGCGATCGCAGCGGTCAGGGCGTTGAGGGCGAAGATCCAGTCGACGCCAACCGACGCCGCGATCACCGCACCCACCGCCGGCCCGACAATGAAGGCCAGCCACCCTCCGCCCTCGATGGCGCCGTTCATCTTCGCCAGCTTCGACTCGTCGTCGGTGAGGAAAGGAGCGAAGGAGGCCACGGCGGTATGGATCGGCCCACCGATCAGCCCGAAGAAGAACGTGGCCACGGCCAGGGTCGGGATGGTGTCGGCGACCACCATCGCCAGGGCGACGGGGATGAACACCGCCTCGCCGACCATCACCACCCGCCGCGGATCGAACCGGTCGATGAGAACGCCGGCAACCGAGGTCCCGATCAGGGACGCAACACCGAGTGCGGCCATGACAACGGCCAGCTGTGAGGCGGTGGCGTCCAGCACGAACGCCGCCTTGCCCCAGATGCCGACGAAGAACGCCGCTTCGCCTCCCACACGGGAGACGAAGCGCGCGAGAACGACGCGCCGAACCTGGGGATCGGTGAACATGATCGGCGGAACGGTATTCGCAGCCCGGCCCTGGAGAGGCGAATTTTCTGGCTAGGCTTCGTCCATCAGGTCGAGGAGCTTGGTAGTGGTCGACCAGCTGCGGATCGTCATCAGCTTGTACTCCGGTTTGGAGATCAGCTTGCTCATCTTGCTCCTGGTCCGCTGCGCACTGAGCCGGGCGAAGTAGACGACCCCATCACCGGGCCAGGCCTGGTCGACACCCTCCCTCAGCTCCACCAGCTCCATGACACGGTCGGCGGTGAGCGGCGCCTTCAAGAAGACGGCATCGGAGTGATAGAGGTCGGGCTTCTGCCCGAAGCCGCGCGGAGCATCTTCCACCGTGGACCAGAGCTGGTCGTTTGACCGCACGACCACGACGAGGGGGAGGCCGAAGCGCTGCTCGAGGGCTCCTTCGATGTGCTTCTCCAACCCCTTCTGGGCCTTCGAAGTCTCGAAGATGACGTTTCCCGACTGGATGTAGGTGCGCACCGAGTCGTAGCCGGCCAGTTCGAACGTCTCACGCAGGTCGGCCATGGCCACGTTGTTCTTCCCGCCGACGTTGATCCCGCGCAACAGGGCCACGTATCTGCCCATCGTCATTCCTCCCCGATGTCCTCGCTCCAGAGGTCCGGGTTGGCTGCGATGAACGATTCCATCATCCCGACGCACTCCGGATCGTCGAGCACCACCACCTCGACACCGTTGGCCCGGAGGAGGTCCTCCGCCCCAATGAAGGTCCGGTTCTCCCCGACCACGACCCTCGGGATCTCGTAGAGGAGGATGGCGCCGGTGCACATGGGACACGGCGAGAGCGTCGTGTAGATGGTCGCCCGCCGGTAAGCGCTGGCCGGAAGCCGGCCGGCGTTCTCCAGGGCGTCCATCTCGCCATGGAGGATTGGGGAGCCCTGCTGGACGCGGCGATTGTGGCCGCGCCCGACCACCCGGCCGTCGATGACGAGAGCCGACCCGATGGGGATCCCGCCCTCGGCGAGACCCGCTCGAGCCTCCTCCACGGCGGCGATGAAACCTGCTTCCACGCCGAAAACCTTAAAGGGAGGTTTTCAGAAAGGGCCTTCAGGGGCATGGCGAAACAGCCGATCTGCTCATTCATGGGGCAGCTCGGAAGGAACAACACGATGACGATCTCGCGCGAGGGACCGACCCGCAGGGCTCTGGCCTCGGCATTGGTGGTCGCACTTCTCGCCACCGTTTTCGCACTCTTCTTGCCAACGGCCAACGCACTTGCCATGACCCCCGACACGGGTTTCGAGGCATGCCTGCGGGACAAGCACAACGCCGAGCGCACCGCCAGGGGCCTGCAGCCGCTCCAGACCCGCTCCGATCTGGTCAGCTACGCCCGCAACCACTCGGCGTGGATGATCGACACGGCCACGTTCAAGCATTCGACCAACCTCGGATCCGCCTCCACCGGATGGACCAAGCTGGGTGAGAACATCGGGCGCGGCGCCGGCTGCGCGGGTCTGCACAAGGCCTTCATGAACTCCGCGGGCCACCGCGACAACATCCTCGACCCCGCCTACACGGCCATCGGTGTCGGTGGCGGCGTTGATGCCGACGGCCGGTACTGGGTGACGGTGGTCTTCGGGGCCTACAAGAACCAGACCCCGCCGACGACGGCCGCTCCGGCTCCCACCACCACGACGACCGCTCCGGCACCGGCCCCGACCACCGCTCCCAAGCCGAAGCCGGCTCCCACTACGACGACCACGGTCCCGCCGACCACGACCACCACGGCCGGGTTCGAGGTCCCGGAGGTCCCCTGGGAGATGATCGTGACCGAGCTGATCAAGATCGCCCTGTCACGCTCGCTTCCCGTCAACCTCGGCTGATTCCCCGGACCCCCGTTGTCCGCATCAGGTGACAACATGGGGGCTCCAACCGAAGGGAATCGCATGGACATCGTCCTCATGCCAGGCCTCTGGCTCGACTCCAGCGCATGGGATCAGGTGGCGGCCGAGCTTCGGCGTCTCGGGCACAACCCGATCGCCGTCCCGCTTCCGGGCACCGACGACCGATCGACCTCGGCGACCCTCGATGACCAGATCCAAGCCGCGGTGTCGGCCGTGGACGCTGCGGACCGGCCCCTGGTCGTGAGTCACTCGGCAGCGTGCGCCCTGGCGTGGATCGTCGCCGACCGCCGGCCGGATGACATCAGCGGCGTGGTCCTGATCGGCGGCTTCCCCTCCGCCGACGGCGAGCAATACGCCCCCTATTTCGAGCTGGTCGATGGCGTCATGCCGTTCCCGGGCTGGGAGCCGTTCGAGGGGCCCGACTCCTACGACATCGACGAGGAGACCAAGAAGCGCATGGCGGACGAAGCCATTCCCGTACCCGCCGGCGTGTCCCACGCCGTGATCAGCCTCGGAGACCCGCGGCGCTACGAGGTGCCCGTGCACATGATCTGCCCGGAGTTCACCCCCGACGACGTCAAGGGGTGGATGGCAGAAGGCAGTCTCCCGGAGCTGGCCGCCACGACCAACTACTCCCTGATCGATTTCGATTCGGGTCACTGGCCGATGTACACGAAGCCCGTGGAACTGGCCCGGGCCCTGGCGGAAATCGCGGACGCGGCCGGAAGCGCCTAGCGCCCCGGCAGCCAGCCGAGCCAGTAGAGGATCTCCCGGGCGGTGTCCTGGAGGGGTCGCCCGTCGTTGGTGACCACCAGGTCGCCCACGTCGAGACCGGCGCCGTCCTCGATCCATCTCCGCACGGTCTCCAGATCTTCGAGCCTGCTGGTGACAGGGTCGGACCGCAGCCGTTCCTCGATCACATCGGGTGGGG
>JAGFIR010000111.1 GCA_024103415.1 Acidimicrobiales bacterium | reverse complement strand
CTCGAAGGTCGAGTCGGGGAGCATCTTCACAACGGTGCCCCGCATCCGTACGTATTCCTCGGTGTCCTTAGCCAATGTGCTGCTTCTCCATTCCCTACAGACTCTAAAGCTACCGCAGGCCATAAGGGTCGGCCCGCTACCGGATGAGTCCCCCGGCGTAGCCGGGGGAAGGTACCGCCACCGCAAGCGGAGCGGAGGTGGGGGTAGGGGGAAAGCAGACCATTATCTTTCGCCACACATGCCCCGGATGGTCATCGACGACAACTCCAAGATCAGGGTCGGTGTCGCCATCAGGGCCGCCTTCCGTCGGGGTTACACGACCGCCGATCTGAGGGCAGACGCCATCGCCGGTCTCGTCATCGGCGTGGTGGCGCTGCCGCTGTCCATGGCACTGGCCATCGCCGCCGGCGCGCCGCCCGAGCACGGCCTGTACACGGCGATCGTCGCCGGTTTGCTGATCGCCCTCACCGGGGGCTCCACCTACTCGGTATCCGGGCCCACCGCCGCATTCGTGGTGCTGTTGGTCCCTGTCACCACCCGGTACGGCCTGCGTGGCCTTCTCGTCGCCACTCTCCTGGCCGGTCTGATCATGCTGGCGATGGGCATCGCCGGATTGGGCCGTCTCATCCAGTTCATCCCTCACCCGGTGACCACCGGCTTCACCGCGGGCATCGCCGTCGTCATCGCCATCCTCCAACTCGGTGACCTCCTCGGGCTGGGTCGTCTCGAGGGGGAGCGCATCTGGGAGCGTCTCGCCGACCTCGGCGCAAGGTTCGCCGACGTGTCGATGGTCGACCTTGGCGTCGGGTTGTTCACCCTGGCCGTCCTCATCTTCTGGCCGAGGATCACCAAGAAGATCCCGGGGCCATTGGTGGGTCTCACCCTGGCGACGCTGGTGGGAATGGCATTGGCCGGTTCCGGCAACGAGCCGGTCACCATCCAGTCACTGTTCGGCGGGATCCCGCAGACGATCCCCCGACCCTCGCTCCCCTGGTCGGGAGCGGAGATCGGCTGGAACGAGGTGATGGGTCTCCTGCCCACCGCCGCCGCCATCGCCCTGCTCGGCGCCATCGAGTCGCTCCTCTGCGCCGTGGTTGCCGACGGTATGACCGGTGGCCGTCACGACTCGGACGCCGAGCTGATCGGTCTGGGGATCGGGAACATCGTCGCCCCGTTCTTCGGCGGGTTCGCCGCCACCGGTGCAATCGCGCGTACGGCGACGGCCATCCGTGCCGGCGCTCGCAGCCCCATCACGGTCGTGGTGCATTCGGTGTTCCTTCTGGTGGCGATGCTGGTGCTCGCTCCCGTGCTCGGCCGGATCCCGATGGCGGGCATGGCCGCCCTGCTCCTCATCGTCGCCTGGAACATGAGCGACTTCCCGCACTTCCGGAGGATCGCCCGCATCGCACCGCGCTCCGACGTGATCGTGATGGTCGCCTGTTTCGCCCTGACGGTCCTGTTCGACATGGTCGTTGCGGTGATCACCGGTGTCGTGCTCGCCGCCTTCCTGTTCATGCGTCGGATGGTCGAGATCTCCGGGGCGCAGCTGGTCGGCGGGCCAGAGGGTCACACGGTCGGTGGTCTGCCCCCAGGTGTGGTCTTCTACGACGTGGCCGGCCCGCTCTTCTTCGGCGCCGCGGAGAAGGCGCTGGGTGCGCTCTCCGTGGTGGGGGAGGGCGTCCACACCGTGATCATCGACCTCGAGGACGTGCCTGCCGTCGACGCCACCGGTCTGGTGGCCCTGGAATCGATCGTGGATCGGATCAACCGCAACGGGGCCAAGGTCGTGATCAGCGGGGTCCGGCCGCAGCCGCGTCGCGCCCTGGAGAAGGCCGGCTTCCGGGACGAGCCGGGCAAGCTCGAGATCGGTGACGACCTCGACACGACTCTTCGATCACTGCTCAAGCAGGCGTAGGCTCACCGCGATGGCCGAGTTCTCCGACATCAAGATGCCGGTGCTCTATCTGAGCCACGGGGCCCCGCCACTCGCCGACGACCCCGTCTGGACCGCCGAGCTGGCGCAGTGGGCGAGCCAGATGCCCAAGCCGTCGTCGGTGCTCATGGTTTCGGCGCACTGGGAGAACGACCCCTTGACGGTGTCCGCCACGACGACGGTCCCGCTCTTCTACGACTTCTGGGGCTTCCCCCGCCGCTACTACGAGGTCCAGTACCCGGCACCCGGCGCCCCGGAGTTGGCCCACGAGGTCGCCCGGCTGGTCGACGGGCCCGAGCATCGGGTGTATCAGGACCCCACGCGGGGCCTCGATCACGGCGCCTACGTCCCGCTGATGGAGATGTACCCGGAGGCCGACGTGCCCGTCCTCCAGATCTCGATGCCGACCCTCGACCCGCTCGTCCTGTTCGAGCTGGGAACGAAGCTGTCGCCGTTGCGGGAGCAAGGCGTCCTCATCGTCGGGAGCGGCTTCACGACACACAACCTGCGGGAGATGGACTGGCACGGCGGTCCCCGTGCCGATCCCCCGGGCTGGTCCGTGGAGTTCGACGACTGGCTCGACCGGGCCCTGGCGGCCCAGGACGTCGACGCAGTGCTCGACTTCCAGAACAAGGCTCCCGCACCCAACATCGCCCATCCCAGGACCGAGCACTTCGCTCCGCTCTTCGTCGCGCTGGGTGCGGTGTCGCAGGGGTTCGACCGGAAGAACGCGGTCGAGGGCTTCTGGTTCGGGTTGTCGAAGCGCTCGGTGCAGTTCGACTAGCGGCCGTTGTCGGTTTCCGAAACCGGCCCCGGCTCGATGGTCTCGATGGGCCCGGTGGCTCCCGGAAGCTCCTGGGGAGGCTCTTCGGGGATCGTGTCCTCCCGGTCGGGCATGAGCCCCCGTCGCCGCATCTCGGCCTCGAGGGCGGTGTCCTCGTCCCGCATGAGCCGGTTCGGGCCCTTGGACTTCCGATAGCGATCCATCAACTCGTCGTCGTCGAGATGGGCGAAGGTCGGGATGACTTCTTCGGTCATGCGGCCGTTTTACCCCCGGGGAAAAGGGGGAAAACACGCAGAAAGGCAAACCGAGCCCATGCCAGGAATCCCGGTCACATCCCCGATACCATGACGCCGCCGCACCATGTTCTTTCTCCTCGTCTCCGCCGTCCAAGACTCGACAGGCGTTGACGTGATACGGAGGCGTTTCACCGCCAGAGCGTCGTCCGTCGCCAAGGCCCGCCAGTTCGCCGTTACCGGGATCACCGACCCCGAGCTCAGGTCACGGGTCGCCACGGTCGTCTCCGAGTTGGCCACCAACGCCATTCGCCACGCCAGGACGGCGTTCAACCTCGAGGTCCGCACGGACTCGTCGGGCATCCGGGTGACCGTCGCCGACTCCGACCCGTCCCCACCGAGGATCGTGGATGGCGTCAGCCCGCACGAGCCGGCCGGCCGGGGACTGATGATCGTGGCCGCCCTCGCCGACCGCTGGGGTTACGAACCCGACGGAAGCGGCAAGTCCGTCTGGGCCGAGCTCGACGCTTGAACCAGCAGCCGTCGCGAAGCGATCCACCAGGTAAGGCGTAGTGTCCGCAACGTGACTGAGAGGTCCGTCGACCGTTGGCTCGCCCAGGCTGCCCGCTCACCGTTCCCGGGGGGCCGGGTCATCCTGCTCGCGGTGCTCTTCGGGGTCGTCCTCTGCGCCCTCGGCGGGTTCCTCGCCTGGAGGTCCTATCAGAGCCGGGTCGAGCAGGCCGAGTCACGGATCGCGACTGCAGCCGCCGAGGCGGCCAGGGCGTCCGAGCAATTCTTCTCCGATCGCATCGCCGTCCTCGAGGTCGTCACCGACATGCCGGTCTTCGACGAGCCCGAGCCAGCGGACCTCGGGCCGGTGCTGCAGGCGCTGGACGGCCAGGACCTCGGTTTCGACGGCGGCGTCGGATGGGCCGACGAGACGGGCGAGTTGGTCGTGTCGACCTCGCTTGACGAGGTCCTCCTTCCGTTCGATCTCTCCGGTCGGGACTACGCCACGGTGGTCCTGGAGAGCCGTCTGCCTTTCGTTGGCGCCGCCCGGCAGAGCTCGAGTGGCTCCACCGTCATCCCGGTCGCGGTCCCGACCTTCGCCGACAATGGCGAGCTCACGGGCATGCTGGTGGCGGGTATCCGTTCCGAGACGTTGGCTCAGGACATCCCGGCCCTGGCACCAGTGTCGATCGACGTGCGGGTCGTCGACCGCTCCGGGGAGATGGTCCTGGTCAACGGCGCTCCCCCGGAGGTCCTCGGACCCCCCGTCAACCACGACCTCCTCAGCGAGGAGCCGGGCACGATCGTGGTAGGTGAAGGTCTACGGGGGGACACGGGTCGCATCGCCGCCGTGGAGCGGGCGGACTCGGCGGGATGGGTCGTCGTGGCCGAGCAGAGCCGGGCGCTTGCGTTGCAGAACGCCCGCAGCCGACTGATCGGGGAGCTGGCGGTGCTCGCCGCCTTCACCCTGGTGACGCTGGGCGCCGCCCTCTACGCGGCCCAGCGTCTCGACGACTCCCACCGGGAGATGATCCGGGGCGCTCGCGACCTCGGCGCGATGGAGGTGCTGAGCGAGCGTCTGTCTACCGCCACAGACACCCGCAGCATCGCCGGAGCCGCCATCGGCGTCTACCGCGAGGTGTTCGAGGCCGGGGCCGTCGTAGTCGGTCTGGTCAGCAAGGAGCGAGCCGAGATGAGGGTGTTCGTCGACGCGTCCACCGGCACCGCCGAGTACGCGGTTCCCGTCGACCAGCCCTCGATCCTGAGCGACGCGCTCGAGTCGGACGAGCCGCTGGTGACCGACGCCCGGACCCTTGCAGAGCTGTATCCGGACACCGAGCAGATCGAGGCCGACCCCGACTCGGGTGTGATCGCGGGCCGGTTCGTGGGGGCCGAGGCGACGGGCGCCATCGGCATATACCTCCGCAAGGACTTCCCGCCGGCCGAGGCCGATCTCGAGCTCTTCGAGGCGATGGCCCCGATGCTCGGCGACCCCTTCGGGCGCGCCGAGGTCGCCGAGAGGGAGCGGCACGCGTCGAGGACGTTCCAGGACGCGCTGCTGCCCCAGGACTCCCTCGGCATCGACGTCCCGCTGCAACGGGCGGTCCGCTACCAGGCGGCCGTGGGCGACGTGGAGGTCGGCGGCGACTGGTACGACCTCTGGATGATCGACGACCACCGGGTGGGCATCGTGGTCGGGGACGTGGTCGGGCGCGGGGTGGTGGCTGCCGCGGCCATGGGCCAGTTGCGTAGTGCGGTGCGAGCCGCGGTTGGCGCGGCGATGACGCCCACGGACGCCCTCGGTTACGTCGACGCCCTGACCCGTCAGATCACCGGCTCTGCGGGTGCCACCGTGGTCCTCGGCGTTCTCGACCTCCGCAACGGGTCGGTGCGCCTGGCCAGTGCCGGCCACCTCCCGCCACTGGTGGTGGAAAAGGAGGGTGTTCGGGTGCTCTGGGACATGAGCGGCACACCCTTGGGCTTCTTCCCATCCGGCATCTCCCGCCGCGGGATGGCATTGAAGCTGGAGCCCGAGGACACGCTCGTCCTCTACAGCGATGGGCTCATCGAGCGACGCGACGAGGTCATCGACGAAGGCATCGCCCGGGCGGCCAAGGTGCTGGAGCAACACAGCGACCACCCCGTGGAGGCGCTGGCCGACGCCATGCTCGACCAGATGGCCATCCCCGACAACCCCGATGACGTTGCCCTGGTGGTCGTCCGCCCGGTGACCAAACCTCCCCGCCACTTCACGGGCGTCGTATCCCTCGGTGAGTTCGATCGTCTGCACGCGTCGCTCGTGGCGTGGCTCGAGGAGACCCGCCAGCCGCACGCCGAGGAGACCGCCGATCGGGTCGAAGAGACAGTGACCACGATTCTCGGTGTGGCCGGCGGGCAGCAGGTGCAGGGCGACGTGATGGTTGAGGTCGACCCCGACGGCGAGCGCATGTCCGTGGTGGTGGAGTTCCGCAAGCGTCCCGGTCCGCCTGCCGGTCTGGAGCGGCGGATCCTCAGGGCCTGGGGTGGGGGTGAGGTGACGACCAGAGGCCCTCGCCTCAGCTTCGTCGTCGACTAGCTCAGAGCCGGCGGCCATCCTCGCCGCGCAGCGCCACCCGCCGCTCCGTGAGGAAGTGACGCATGCGCAGTGCGGCCACGAGGCCGATCAGCCCGATCCCGACGCCGGTCGCAACCGTGGTGGCGAAGCCGCTGCGCACCGCCTCCGCTGCCCCGGCGGGCCCTGCTCCTTCGGGTGAGCTGATCAGCTCTCGCACCAGTCCGAGGTCCCCGAGGTGCATGGTCACCACGAGCAGCAGGACGGCGCCCCCGATCGCGGATCCGAACGTGAACCCCTGGTTGCGGGCGAACAGATGCGCCGACACCACCCGGCCGACCTGGGACGACTCGGCGAAGCTGCGGAGCATGGTCAGGGCTGCGTTGGTGACCATGCCGGTGCCGGATCCCGAGGTGAGGAAGAACAGGTACTTGACGAACAGCGGGAAGTCGAACGTGATCGCCGCCCAGGACAGGCTCAGTGACGGCAGACCGATCAGGAATCCGGTGAGGATGATCCGGGACTCGGACATGCGGTCGCCCATGCGACTCGATCCGATCGAGCCGAGCGTCCACCCCACCGTGAGCGGGAGGACCGACCACGCGGTCAGCGCAGGCGAGCCTTCCAGCCCGGCTCGCACATAGAGCGGGATGTATGTGGACATCGCCATGGTGCCCGTGAGGAGCAGCGCCGCGGACACGGCGAGCCCCCGGTATGGCTGGGGGATGATGTGCGAGAGGCGGACGATTGGGCTCGAATGGCGGCGGGCGTGTCTCACGTACAGGACGACTGCCAGCACCGCCACGGCCAGCCAGGCGAATGAGACGACGTCCAGGGCCTCGACGGCCATCAGGGTGGCGACCGTGATCGCAGCCAGCAGGAGCATCCCGATCGCGTCGAATCGACCCGATGCCTCGCCGTAGGGCCCGGGCATCGCCTTCCACCCGGCGTACAGGGCCAGCGCTCCCAGGGGGAGGTTGACATAGAAGATCCAGTGCCACGAGAGGAACGTGAGCATGGCCGCGGCGACGGCCGGCCCGGCCACCCCCATCACTCCCCAGACCGCCGAGTTGGCCGCGAACGCCCGGCTGACGAGGTGCCCAGGGAACACGAGGGAGACGGCCGCAGTGCCAGTGGCGAGGATCAGACCACCACCGAGACCCTGGAGGAGTCGCAGCACGATGAGGATCTCCATGCTCGGTGCGAAGGCGATGCCGAAACCGGTCGCGGTGAAGATGGCCACGGAGATCCGGAACATCCGATTGACCCCGAGGGAGTCGATGAACGGTCCGGCGAGCACCGTCGCCAGCGACGAGGTGAGCAGGTACGAGGTGACGACCCAGGGGAGGAGGGCGACATTGCCGAGGTCGGTGGCGATGTCGGGGAGTGCTGCCGCGACGCCGAGGGACTCGAACGAAGCGAGGGCCGCCGTCGAGAAGATGGCGAGGGAGGCGGGCAGTAGCTCCCTGGAGAAGATGCTGCGGGGCTGACTCATCGGCCCGCCAGCATACGACTACCCCCGAACACACCTGCACCGCCCGGGGGCGGGATCCGAGCGGTGCGGGTGGGTGGCTGCTCCCGGCCTAGGGGGGACTCGTCCGGGAGCGGAGGTTCAGGCGACTCGGCGTCGTGACCATCCCATGACTGCTCCAATGAGGAACAGCACCAGGGCGATGATCAGCACCCATCTCAGGGCTTCAACGAAGAGTCCAACTCCTCCAAGAATCAGTGCCAGGATCAGCAGTACTGCGATCCACATGGCGCTCCTTTCGTTCAATGAACGCCAATTACCCGTCGCTACCGCCCTCAAAACGCGCCGACGAGGATTCCTCAGGAGCCAGGACTAGTCCCCCGCGACCGGAGGGAGTTTGTCCCCCTGAGCCGAAGGCGAGGGCGTCCTTATCAGGATCATTCCCCGCGACCGGAGGGAGTTTGTCCCCCTGAGCCGGTGGTGAAGGGGTCTCTACCAGGATTAGTCCCCCACGACCGGAGGGAGTGTGTCTCCCGGGTGCCGGGATGCGAAGGGCTCTATCAGGATCAGTCCCCCACGCCCGGAGGGAGTGGGGGAAGGTACCGAGACCGGCTTGTCCCGTGAGCCGAAGAGCAAGTGGGTTCCTATCAGGATCAGTCCCCCACGACCAGAGGGAGAGGGGGGAGGTGGCGCAGGGGGGCAGAGGGCGGGGACGGGGTCGGTGCTCGTCAAGCGGAGGGGGTGAGGGAAGTCAGCG
>JAGFIR010000089.1 GCA_024103415.1 Acidimicrobiales bacterium | reverse complement strand
GGCCCGAGCAGCACGATGAAGAGCGACGGGAAGATGCAGAAGACCAGCGGGAACACCAGCTTGACCGGGGCGGCGAAGGCCTTCTCCTGGGCGCGCTGGCGACGCTTGACACGCATCTCGTCAGCCTGAACTCGAAGCACACGAGCGATCGTTACGCCGAACGCCTCAGCCTGGATCATGGCCAGGAGGAACGACCTGAGCTCCTCGAGATCGGTGCGATCCATCAGATTTCGCATGGCGTCACGTCGGCTGACGCCGACCCGGGTCTCCTGGAGCATCCTGAAGAACTCCTCGGACAGAGGTCCCGGCACGGTCGCCACGACCCTCTGCAGGGCGGAGTCGAAACCGAGACCGGCTTCGACGGAGATCACCAGCAGGTCGAGGATGTCGGGCAGCGCGCGGAGCATCGCCTGCCGCCGCTCGTCGATCTTGCGCTTCAGCCATGCGTCGGGCCCGAAGAAGCCCAGCACGATCGGCATGACGAACAGAGCGATGGCCATCAGCGGATCGTCCGAGAAGCCCCGCAGCGCGAAGGCGCCGACGAGACCGATGATGGTGCCGAGCAGCTTCACCACCACGAAGGCGGGAGCATCCATGTTGCCGGGGTAGCCGGCGAGCATCAACTCGCGCTCCTTCTTCTGCAGGTACCCGACGGGGGTGAACCGCTTCAGGAACGACGAGATCTTGATGACTACCGGGCCGACAGTCCGTTGGGCGAGGGGCTTGGCGAGCTCCTCGTCACGGGCCGCCTGAATCGCCTGGCCCCGACCGTAGAGGGCCAGTCTCTCCGTCATGTCCTCGCGGGCACGGGTCACGCCCATGCCGACCCATACGGCGACGAACAGGACCAGTGCGAAGACGGAGATGACGACCAGGGTCGGCCCGCTGGCGAGTAGCTCGTTCATATCTCGATATCCACGATCTTCTTGAGCCACACGATGCCGCCTGCCATGAGCAGGAGCCCGACACCGATGGCGATTCGTCCGAACGTCTCGTTGAGTAGTGGCATCAAGTAATCCGGGTTCGTCGTCCAGAGGAACAGACCCATGGCGAAAGGCAGGGCGCCGAGGACGAACGCCGAGATGCGCCCTTCGGCGGTGAGCGCCTTCACCTCGCCGCGCAGCCGGTTTCGGGCCCGCATCGTCTCGGCGACCGTCTGGAGGACCTCTGCCAGGTTTCCACCCACCTCACGCTGGATCTCGATGGCCATCACGGCCCACTCGAAGTCCTTGGACTGGGTCCGATCAACGATGCCCTTGAGTGAGTCGCCCACCGTCCGACCGAGACGTGCCTCGGCGATGGCCCGACCGAACTCACGGGCGGTGGGGTTCGGGGCCTCACCGGCGACCGCCTCGACGGCCTGGAGCAGGGAGTAGCCGGCCCGGAGAGACGTGGAGAGGAGTGTGAGGGTGTCCGGCAGTTGATTCTCGAACTTCTTCTTCTCGCGGTTGCCGGTGAAGTTGATCAGCCCGATGAAGATCAGGATGAGCACGGCGAAGGCGATGAGCCCGAACAGCGGTCCGTTGAAGATCCCGAAGAAGATGCCACCCACAGCCGCCAGGCCGAGCATGGCGATGACGGCCTCACCCGGGGTCATCGGCACGTTGGCCTGTTCGAGGGCCGAGTTCATGCCCGAGAGAAGGCCGCGGCGCCTGACTTCCTCCTCGGCGGCCTGGGAGAACCGGTTGAGCAGCGGAAGCCGGTGGAGGAAGCCCTTCTTCTCTTCCTCGGCGGGACGGTTGCGGCGACCGTAGGCCTGCAGCCGCTTGGCGAAACGGTTTGCCTCCTGATCCGACTCCCGCCCGAAGAGGATCACCAGAAAGAGGAAGATGGTGAGGCCGATGCCGGCGACACCGATGAGGACCAGGGTCTGCATGTCCATCGGAGCGCTGGACTCGACCACGACGGTGGTCCCGGGGGCGAAGGTGGACGAAGGCGCACCGGGCTGGGTCGAGGTCGTCGTGGCGAAGCCGGAGACCGGGAACGTCCGGGCCGCCGTCAGGCCCTCGTAGCTCACGGCGAACTCCGCCTC